>JAJYGK010000065.1 GCA_021790715.1 Chloroflexota bacterium | reverse complement strand
GCCACGATAGAGCCGTCCCGCGGAGGTCCGGCAGGGCGACGAGTTCATTCCACGTCGAGGTCGAGGACGCGCAGCGCGAAGCCCACCTCCGCCCCGTCCCCGGGGCGGTTCCGTGCCCATGCGCGGCCGTCCATGGCCCCGGCGAGGACGCGCACGGCGTAGAGCCCGATCCCCGCGCCCGAGGCGGTGCTCGCCGCCGACGGCCTGTCGCTACCGCGCAGCGATACGCGGGGCGAGGCGGTTGTCGTTGCATCTGCAAGCACGTCGATGCGAGGATTCGGCCATGTTCCTTCCGGGGTCGTCACCGTCGGGGCGGATGCGATGACCGCGCCGGCTCTCGGGCTGCTCGTGCTGCGGATCGTGGCCGGCCTGATCTTCGCGGCCCACGGCGCGCAGAAGGCCTTCGGGTGGTGGTCCGGTCCGGGTTTCGCCGGCTGGCGCGCCGCGATGGAGCGGATGGGCCTCCAGCCGCCCGGCCTGTGGGCCGCCGTGTCGACGGCTGCCGAGCTCGTGGGCGGGCTGCTGCTGGTGATCGGCCTGCTCACGCCGCTCGCGGCGGCGGCGCTCGTCGGGCAGGCGATCGTGATGATCCTGCACGTGCACCTGCCGCACGGGTTCTGGAATGCGAAGGGCGGGTTCGAGTTCCCGCTCGCGCTGGGCGCGATCGCCCTGGCCCTGGTGATCATGAGCGGCGGGGCGGCGTCGCTGGATCACGCGCTCCGTCTCGACTATCCGGTCGCCATCCGCGTCCTGTTCCTCGTGCTGGGCGTCCTCGGCGGTCTCGTGGCCGTGGCACTGCCGCGCGTCGGCGCCAGCCGGGAGGCTCCCACCGCGCGCTGACCATCGCGGGCGCCTCATGCGTGTCGGCAGTCGGATGCCGGGCGGTGATGCCCGGTGATCAGGCGGTGATGCCCGGTGATCAGGCGGTGATGGCGGGTTCCCGGCGGTACGGGACGTCGAGGACGACGACGTCCGGCCGCCCCACGAGCGCCGACCGGATCCGCCGCGAGTTCTGGTTGTAGAGGACCCGGTCCCACCAGTGGCGCGGGACGTACTCGGGGATCAGCACGACCAGGACGGTCGAGGGATCCTCGGCGCGGGCGACGTCGAGGAAGCGCAGGAACGGCCGCACGAGGGAGCGGTACGGCGACTCGATGATGACGACGTCGACGCCGGGCATCTGGGCCTCGACCCGCTGGCGGAACTCCTCGCCCTGCTCGGGATCGTCGGCGACGTGCACGATCGAGACGTCGCGCGACGTGGTCCGCGCGACCTTCACCGCCTGCACGACGGCCCGCGTGAACGACGGTGCCACGACGAAGACGCGCTGGCGGCGGTGCGGCGGCCCGATCTGCGCGGTCGGCCGGACGTCCAGCTCGTGGCTCTCCTGGTCGTACTCGTGGTGCACGAAGAGCATCAGCGCGACGAGGACCGGGACGACGACCAGGATGATCCACGCGCCCAGCGCGAACTTGGCGACGGCGAAGATCACCACGACGATCCCGGTCGTGGTCGCGCCGAGGCCGTTGAAGAACGCACTCGTGCGCCACCCCGGGCCCTTCTCCCGGAACCAGTGGCGGACCATGCCGGCCTGGGAGAGCGTGAACGCGGTGAAGACGCCGAGCGCGTAGAGCGGGATCAGGGCCTCCACGTGGCCCTCGAAGACCACCACGAGGAGGATCGACAGCAGGGCCAGGACGACGATCCCGGCGTTGAACGCGAGCCGCTCGCCCCGGAAGGCGAACTGGCGCGGGAAGTAGCCGTCCCTGGCGAGGATCGAGCTGACCCGCGGGAAGTCGGCGAAGCTCGTCTGGGCGGCCAGGACCAGGATCCCCATCGTGGACAGCTGCAGGATGAACCACAGCGGACCGGCGCCGTACACGGACCGGCCGATCTGCGAGAGCACCGATTCGCCGCTGGCGCTGGGGAGGGCGCCGCTCACGTGCGCCAGGAACGAGATGCCCAGGAACATCGTGCCGAGCAGGAGCGCCATCACCAGCATCGTGGTGCGCGCGTTCTGCCATTCCGGGGGCTTGAAGGCGGGCACGCCGTTGGCGACCGCCTCCGTGCCTGTCATCGCCGAGCAGCCGTCGGCGAACGCACGCATGAGCAGCAGCACCCCGAACGTCTCCGCCGGCACGTGGGCGGGGACGACACCGGTGACGTGCGGCGGGCTGCCGAGGACGACGCGCAGCACGCCGAGGCCGATCAGGAGCAGGGCGCTCCCGAGGAAGACGTACGTCGGCGCCGCGAAGACGGTGCCGCTCTCGCGGATGCCGCGCATGTTGACCAGCATCACGACGAGGATCGCGATGACGATGATCGGCACGGCCCAGGGGAGCAGCGGCGGGAACAGCGAGTAGAGCGCCTGCACGCCGCTCGAGACCGACACCGCCACGGTCAGCACGTAGTCGGTGAGGAGCGCGGCGGCGGCGACGAGGCCGGGGAGCACGCCCAGGTTCGCGTGCGCCACGATGTAGCTCCCGCCGCCGTTGGGGTAGGCGCGGATCGTCTGCCGGTACGACAGGGTGACGAGCGCGAGCACGCCGACGATCGCCACCGAGATCGGCAGCAGCCAGGCGAACGCGATCGTGCCCACCCCGAGGAGCGTGTAGAGGCTCGCCTCGGTCGCATATGCCACGGACGACATGACGTCGCTCGAGAAGACCGGCAGGGCCTTCCACTTGGGCAGCCGCTGCTCGATCTCGTTCTCGGTGGAGATCGGGCGCCCGAAGAGGAGGTGGCGGGCGGAGACGGCGACGCGCTCCACCGGCGTCGTGGGCGCGTCGGCGGCGAGCTTGGCGGTGTAGACGCCGGGCGCCACGTAGCGGAAGTAGCGTGCGTGGGGGCGGTCGAGTCGCACTCGAACGTCGCCCGGCTTGCGGCCGCGCTGGTACTCCGGTGTTGACATGGATCAGCGAAGGATAGACGCCAGCGTGTGCAGGGCGTGCGACAGCCACCCGCCAACCCGGGGAGCGCCCGCCGGGGCGGCGAGGGGAAGCGCGTCGGCACGGGCGACGAGCACGGCGGTCGCCGAGAGGGCGCGCACCACGACGCCCTGGTCCGATCCCGCGGCCCGGCCGCGCTCCAGGAGATCGCCGGCGTCACGGATGCCCGACACGATCACCCAGCGGCTCGCGCCCGTCGCCACCATGCGGACGGCCGCGTCCAGGTGCCGGCGATCCTGCGCGCGCACGTCGTCGTCGGGCTGCAGGCCGCCGTCGTCGCCCGCCGGGGGCCGGGCGTCCTGACCGGCGGGGCCGTCCGGCGCCGGCTCCTCGTCGTCGGAGCGCTCGCGCAGGGATCTGCGGGCACCCTCGACCCAGTCGTCTTCGCTCACGATCCCAGCATCCGCCGGGCCCCAAGAAGGGGAGGGGTCCGCGACGGCCGGTCGCGCTCAGGAAGCGCTCAAGTCGTCGGACGACGGACGTCGGGGACGGGCCGGGCCACCCCGGCGCCGCGCCTCAGCGGGCCGTGAGCCGGTACCCGACCCCGGGCTCCGACTCGATCGCGGCGCCGGCCTCCAGCTCCGGGGCGGCCGCGTCGAGCTTCCGGCGGAGCTGGCTGATGTGCACGTGCAGGTAGTGCCCCTCATCGGCGTATGCCCGTCCCCACACCGCCTCGAGCAGCCGCTGACGGGTCACCACGCGGCCTCCGGCCGAGATCAGCACGCGCAGCAGCTCGAACTCGCGCGGGGTCAGGTGGACGGGCGACCCGGCGACCGACACCTCGTGGCGAGGGACGTCGAGGCAGATCCGGCCGCTGCACACGGCGCCGTCACCCTCCCGGTCCGGCCCGGCGGAGCGGCGCAGGAGCGCACGCAGCCGGGCATGCAGCTCGGACATCCCGAACGGTTTCGTGACGTAGTCGTCCGCACCGTGGTCGAGCGCGTCGACCTTCTGCTCCTCCCGTCCGCGCGCCGAGAGCACGAGGATGGGGGTGTTCGCCTCGCGTCGGATGTGCCGGATGATGGAGACCCCGTCGAGGTCTGGCAGCCCGAGGTCGAGCAGGACGAGGTCGGGCCGCCTCGCCTCCCAGCGCGCCAGCGCGGTCGCGCCGTCCGGGGTCGCCTCCACGTCGTAGCCGTGGGCCTCCAGGTTTCGTGCGACGAGGCGACGCGTGTCGGCGTCGTCCTCGACGAGGAGGATGCAGGGGCCGCCTCCGCGGCGCGGCTCGTTCACCTGGCGACCGGCTCGGCTTCCGCCCCGGCTTCCAGCGTGCCGCCGGTGCGGCCTCCGCCGGCGGCCGGCGTCGCGCCCGCGTCGAGCGGCAGACCGAAGACGATCGCCAGGCCTCCGCTCTCCGCCCGTTGCGCCGAGACCGTGCCCCCCATCGTCCGGACGAGGCCGCGCGCGACCGAGAGCCCCACGCCGGTTCCGCGCCGGCCTCCCGACGCCAGCCCCGTGACGCGATAGAACTTCTCGAAGAGGCGCGGCAGTGCATCGTCGGGCACCCCCGGCCCGTCGTCCTCGACGACGAGCCGGGCGAGGCCGCTCCCCGGCGCCTCCGTCGCCGAGATGCGGACCGTCGTGCCGGGCGGCGTGTGGCGGGCGATGTTGTCGAGCACGTTGGCGAGTGCCTGCTCGAGGAAGAGGCCGTCGACGAGGACCGGCGGCAGCCCTGGATCGAGGTCCACCACCACGTGGCGGGGGTCCAGCCGTCCCCTGCGGCGGGCCACGACCTCGCGGACGACGTCGGCCAGCGCGAACGGTTCGGGATGGGCGATCAGCTCGCCGGCCTCGATCCGGCTCATGTCCAGCAGGTTGCTCACGAGCTCGTTCAGGCGCTCGGCCTCGGCGTCGATCGTGGCGGCGATCTCCCGCTGCTCATCCGGCGACCACGCGACGTCGGGGTCCATCAGGCTGCCGGCCGCGGCCCGCACCGACGCGAGCGGCGTGCGGAGGTCGTGGGAGACCGAATCGAGCAGCGCGGTCTTGAGAGCCTCGCTGCGGCGCGCGACCTCGGCGCTCGCGGCCCGCTCGGCGAGCCGCCGGCGTTCGATGGCTCCGCCGAGCTGCTCGGCGGCGGCGGAGAGGACGCGGGTCGCGGCCGGATCCGGCGGCGGTGCGTCGCGATCGCGCACGCCCCAGATCGACCCGCACGGTTGCCCCTCCGCCTCCACGACGACCCGGTAGGCCGTGGCGCCGCGCAGTCGCGATGGCTCCCGGGAGCGCGGCGGCTGGTGCAGCGTGATCCACGCGGCGTCCGGCATCGCGACGGGCCGCAGGAGGCAGTGGACCGCCGGCAGGGCGGGTCCGTCGGGGCCGGTCGCCGCGACGACCCGCTCGTGGTCGGGGGCCGGCCCGAGACCCACCCAGAGCGATCGCATGCCGGCCGCCGGTGCGAGGACGTCGACGAGTCTCGAGAGGGCCTCGAGCGGATCGCTCGTCGCGAACTCGCGGCTGACCGTGTAGAGGGCGTTCGCCTCGCGCTCCCGCCGCTCGGCCGCCTCCGCCCGGTTCCGCTGCATCGCCGCGAGCTGGCCCACGATGGCGCCCACGAACAGCAGGAGGCAGAGGTCGAGGACCGCGGTCCAGCTGGCGACGCTGAACGTCAGCAGCGGATGGACGAAGAAGAAGTCGTAGAGCAGGAACGACGCCACCGCGGTGCCGATCGCCGCCGCCGTCCCGAAGCCGACCGCCGCGGCGACGACCGCGAGCAGGTACACGACGTCGGCGTTCACGATGTCGAACGCGTGCTCGAGCAGGGCCACCAGGATGGTGGCCGCGCCGAGGAGCCCGGCGAGCGCCACCAGCTGCCGCGCGACGCTGCGGGGCCGCGGGTGTATCGCCATGTGCTGAGTATGCGCCGGGGCGGTGCGGGCCCCGCGGGAGGTGCGGGCCCCGCGGGCGCCGCCGACGCCGGAGATGCCGGGAGCGCCGCCGGCGGTGCCGCCGCGGCTATGCCGCCGCGGACGCCTCGCGGAGCACCTCGTCGAGCTGATCCCACTCCACGAGGAACGCGTCGTGCCCCTTCGTGGAGCGGATCTCGCGGTACCGCGCGTCGACGCCCGCCGCCCGTGCGGATGCGACCACGTCGCGGACCTGGGCCGGCCCGTACAGGATGTCGCCCTCGATGCCGATCGCGACGATCCCCGTCCCGGTCGCGGCGAGCCGGCGCAGCGCGGACGCCGTGCCGCCGCGCCCCCGACCCACGTCGTGGGTGTCCATCGCCCGGACCAGCGCGCGGTACGAATCTGCGTCGAACCGCTCCAGCAGCTTCCGGCCCTGGTGCTCCAGGTAGCCGGTCACCTCGAAGCGGCCGTCCGGCCGGGTGTCGCGTCCGAAGCGCGTCCCGAAATCGACCTCGCTCCGGTAGGTCGTCATGGCCAGCTGCCTCGCCAGGGCCAGCCCGGCGTCGCCGAGCCGCTCGACGAGCTCCAGCTGGATGTGGTTCCAGGCGATCGCGAGCGCACCGGTGGCGAGGGGCGCCGCGATCGGGATCGCCGTCCGGACGAATCCGGGCCGCTCGATCGCGATCTCGAGGGCGACCATCCCCCCGAGCGATCCGCCGACGGCCGCGGCGAGCCGCCCGATCCCGAGCGCGTCGATCAGCGCGAGCTGGGCGCGCGCCTGGTCGCGGACCGTGATCTCGGGGAACGACGTGCCGTACGGCCGTCCGGTGGCCGGGTCGATCGACGTCGGACCCGTCGTCCCGTAGCAGCCACCGAGGAGGTTCGCGCAGAGGACCCCGACGCGGCTCGTGTCGAATGCCCTTCCCGGACCGATGAGGGGCTCCCACCAGTCGCCGGCGGCATCGGCCGAGCCCGTGAGCGCGTGGACGACGAGCACCTGCGGAGCGGGCCAGCCCGGGCCGTCGTGCCGGCAGGCGACGATCAGGTCCGGCAGGACCGTGCCGCTCTCCAGGCGGAACGGCCCGAGAGGGACGCTCGCGATCTCGCCCGGCCGCACGGCGGTCGTGCCGGTGGGGGCGTCCGGGCCGGTCGCGCGTCCGCCGGGTTCCGCGCCCACGGTCCCCGCCCGGCCGGACTCGGGCACGGGCGACGCGCGGCCGGCGGGCGAGCCGCCGGTGGGATGCACCTCCTGCACGGCCGTCACGCCGCCGACCCCTGGCGGGCCGCCCCGGTCGCAGCCGACAGGGCCAGGTCCAGGTCCTCGACCAGGTCGTCCACGTGCTCGAGGCCGACGGAGAGTCGGATGAGGTCCGGCGTGACCCCCGACGCGAGCTGGTCCTCCGCCGAGAGCTGCTGGTGGGTCGTGGAGGCCGGGTGGATGATCAGCGACTTCGCATCGCCGACGTTCGCGAGCAGGCTGAAC
>JAJYGK010000188.1 GCA_021790715.1 Chloroflexota bacterium | reverse complement strand
GGAGCCCGGCGGCGACCTCGGCGATCGCGTCGTCGGGCACGGTGAGGAACAGCAGATCGGCCTCGTCGATGATGTCGTGGGGTTGGGCGTGCGCGCGCGAGCCCGCGACGAGCGCCGCGAACCGGTCGCGGCGCGCCGGGTCCCGCGATGCGACCGCGGTCACGGGCCAGCCGGCGTCACGCAGCGCGACCGCGAGCGCGGTCCCCACGCGGCCCGCGCCGACGAACCCGATCCGGGGCAGTCCGGGCACGATGGGCACCGGGCCCGCCTCCTCCGACGTCTCTCCCGCCGTTCGGAGTGTCTCTCCCGGCGTCGGGGAGGGCGCGTCCGCGGGTCGGGCATGAGGGTGCCCGGCTCCGGCGTCCATGCTCCCCGTCCCGCTCTCCCCGCCGGCCGACGCGCCGGCCGATCCCCGGTTCGCCGATCCGGCCGGGCGGTCGCCGCCGTGCCGCCACCAGGAGGTCCTCACGCTCCGCTCCCCGATCTGCCCCGGCAACGGTGCCGCCCGCCCGCGATGAGGCCACGAGCCGTTCGTCCGCCGCGGCAGCTCCATGCTAGTCGGCCGGCCGGTCCTCCGGCCGGCGCTATACTCCCGGTCTGTCTCGACCCGAGGCGGGCGCTCCCGTCAGGTGCCGATCATCCGCGCCGGTGATTGCTGCGCCGGAGCGGTCCGTGGGAGGTTCGAGCACCATGTCCCGTCAGGCCCAGCCGGATCCCTTCGACGCCCGCGCGCCCCTCGGCCCGGGGCTCCCCGACCACTACCGCCTCGAGGCACTCGGCGCCCTCGGCTACGAGCCCGAGCGGACACCGATCACGGTCAAGATCCTGCTCGAGAACGTGCTGCGCCATGCCGGACACGGCGTGGTCGGCGAGGACGACGTGCGGACGCTGGCGGCATGGCGGCCCGGCCGCACCGCCGACGCCGAGATCCCGTTCATGCCGTCCCGCGTGCTGCTGCAGGACTTCACGGGCGTGCCCGCCGTGGTCGACCTCGCCGCCATGCGCGACGCGATGGCCGACCTCGGCGGCGACCCGGCGCGGATCAACCCGCTCGTGCCGGCCGATCTCGTCATCGACCACTCGGTGCAGGTCGACCGCTACCGGCTGCCCGACTCGTTCCGCTTCAACGTGGAGCGCGAGTACGAGCGCAACGGGGAGCGCTACCAGCTGCTGCGCTGGGCCCAGACCGCGTTCGACGACCTGCGGGTCGTCCCGCCCGGCACCGGAATCGTCCACCAGGTCAACCTCGAGTACCTCGCGACGGTCGTGACCGACCGCGCGGACGGCGCCGGACGCGTGGCGTTCCCGGACACGCTGGTCGGCACCGACTCCCACACGACGATGGTCAACGGTCTCGGCGTCCTCGGGTACGGCGTCGGCGGGATCGAGGCCGAGGCCGTCCTGCTCGGGCAGCCGCTCTACCAGCCGATGCCCCGGGTCGTCGGGGTACGGCTGAGCGGCGCGCTGCCGAAGGGCAGCACGGCGACCGACCTCGTGCTCGCCGTGACCGAGATGCTGCGCCGGCAGGGCGTCGTCGGGTCGTTCGTGGAGTTCGCCGGCGACGGCCTGGCGACGCTGTCGCTGCCGGACCGCGCGACGATCTCCAACATGTCGCCGGAGTTCGGCGCGACCGCGACGCTCTTCCCGATCGACGAGGAGACGATCGCGTACCTGCGGCTGACGGGCCGCGGCGACGCCCGCCTGGCGCTCGTCGAGGCGTACGCGCGTGCCCAGGGCCTGTGGCGGCTCCCGGGCCGGGTGCCCGAGTTCGACGTCCTGCTCGACCTCGACCTCGCATCGGTCGAGCCGAGCGTGGCCGGACCGCGCCGGCCCCAGGACCGCGTGGCGCTGCGGGACCTGCGCGACGCCTTCCGCACCGCGTACCCGGCAGCACCGGCCCCGGACGGTGCGGCGGCCTCGGCGAACGGAGGCGCGTCGGCCGAGGCGTCACCGTACGCGCCCGTGCGCGTCGGCACGGACGGGGAGCACGCCACGATCCGCACCGGGTCGGTGGTGATCGCGGCCATCACGAGCTGCACGAACACCTCGAACCCGACCGTGATGGTCGGGGCGGGGCTGCTGGCCCGCAACGCCGTCGAGCGTGGCCTCGCGGTCGCCCCGACGGTGAAGACGAGCCTGGCCCCCGGCTCGCGCGCGGTCACCGAGTACCTCCGCGCGGCAGGGCTGATGGAGCCGCTGCAGCAGCTCGGCTTCGAGCTCGTCGGCTACGGCTGCACGACCTGCATCGGCAACAGCGGGCCGCTCGACGCACCGGTCGCCCGCGCCATCGAGGAGCACGACCTCACCGTCGCCGCCGTGCTCTCCGGGAACCGGAACTTCGAGGGGCGCATCCATCCGCTGGCGCGCGCGAGCTACCTGGCCTCGCCCCCGCTCGTCGTCGCGTTCGCGCTGGCCGGGCGGGTCGACGTCGACCTGACGACCGAGCCGATCGGCTCGGACCGCACCGGCCGGCCCGTCATGCTCGAGGAGCTCTGGCCGTCGGCCGACCAGGTGCGGGGGGTCATCGACTCCGCGATCGATCCCGACCTCTTCCGCCGCACCTATGCCGACGTCTTCGAGGGCGACGACCGCTGGCGGGCGCTGCCGATCCCCACGGGCGATCGGTACGCGTGGGACGCCGGGTCCACCTACGTCGCCAGGCCGCCGTTCTTCGAGGGACTCGGGCCGGAGGCCGGCCCGGTCGCGGACATCGAGGGCGCACGCGTGCTCGCCCTGCTGGGCGACTCGGTCACCACGGACCACATCTCCCCTGCCGGCACGATCGCCGCGTGGAGCCCGGCAGGCCAGTGGCTGCAGTCCCACGGCGTGACACCGCTCGAGTTCAACAGCTACGGGTCGCGCCGCGGCCACCACGAGGTGATGATGCGCGGCACGTTCGGCAACATCCGGCTGCGCAACCGCCTCGTGGAGCGCGAGGGGCCGTACACCCGGCACCAGCCGTCGGGCGAGGAGCTGTTCATCTACGACGCGGCGATGCGCTACGCGTCGGAGGGCGTGCCGCTCGTCGTGATCGGCGGGCGCGAGTACGGCACGGGCAGCTCGCGCGACTGGGCGGCGAAGGGCACGACGCTGCTCGGCGTGCGCGCCGTGCTCGCCGAGAGCTTCGAGCGCATCCACCGCTCGAACCTGGTCGGCATGGGCGTGCTGCCGCTGCAGTTCCGCGAGGGTGAGAACGCCGCCTCGTTCGGACTGACCGGTCACGAGACCTTCTCGATCCGCGGCCTTGCCGGGGAGCTCCGGCCGCGGCAGGAGGTCGACGTCGAGGCGACCGCGCCGGACGGGCACGTCACGTCCTTCCGTGCCATCGCCAGGCTCGACGGCCAGATCGAGGTCGACTACTACCGCGAGGGCGGGATCCTGCCGGCCGTGCTGCGACGCCTCGCACGCGAGAGCGCCGCGGCGCACTGAGCCGTCAGCCGACGCTGAGCGTCGGGCCGGGCGAGGCGGGCGACGTCGGCGTGGGCGACGCCAGGCTCACCGACGTGCCGAACCCGATCCCCAGCAGGAGCAGGCCTGCGAGCACGAACAGGGCGATCAGCGCGAGGATCAGCGCGTACTCGGCCAGGCCCTGGCCCCGGGCGGGCGGCCTTCCGGCGGCGGCATGCCGGCCGGCCCCGCTGCGTCGTCGCGGCGCGACCCGGGCCGCGCGCGGGCGGCGGCCGCTCACCTGTCGCCCTGCCCGGACCCGGGGGCCGCGTCGGGAAGTCGAGCGAGCGCCGGGAGCGCGTGCGGGAAGCGCGCCACGGTCAGGGTGCGGACCGCGGCCGCGAACGCCGCGATCTCGCGCTGGGCATCGTCGGCGAGCCGCTGCTCGAGGAAGTGCCCCACCGACTGCAGCGACGCCGTCCAGCGCCATCGCACGTACATCGCGTAGGCGGGCAGGAAGACGCGCGCCTGCTCCACCGCCGCGCCCGCCTCGATCGCCGCCTCGTAGAGGCGGAGCGACCGCTCATAGTGAGCGGCCAGCTCCGCCGACAGGTCCTCGCCCCCCCCGGGCGGCAGGGGCCCGCCCGATCCCTGCTTCCGGTTCTCGGGGGCGCTGCGCCAGCCGTCCGGCTCGATCATGTGGAACGTGGGCTCCTCGGTGACGTACCGCCGGCTCGACTCGTTCCACGCGTCCATGGTGTGGTCGGAACCGACCACGTACTTCCACCACTGGCGCGCGACCATCAGCGGCGCGTAGATCTCGAACGAGAGGAACGCGTGGCGGAACGGGCTGAGATGCCCCTGGCGGCCGAGGAACGCCAGCAGCCGCTCCTCGCGGGGGCCGAACTCCCGCGCCTCCCTGTCGAAGCTGACCTTCGCGGCGTTGACCACCGTCAGGTCGTCGCCCATCGAATCGACCAGGCGGACATACCCGTGATCGAGCACGGGGATACGATCCGGCTGCTGCGTCATCGGGCCTCCTCTGCGTCTCGCGCGAGAATGGTGCCAGATGCAGTGACCGCGCGGCCGTCGCAGCGCACGACGGGCGGCCGCGGCGCGGCGCGCACGGGCATGGGAGGCGGCGACAGTTGAGCCGGGAGATCGCGGGACAGGAGACCGAGGGGCGCGCCACCGACGCGGAGCGCGCCGCGCCCCCGGGAACCGCCCGGGCGGGCACGCAGGCCGGTCGCCGGGGCATCGAGTACAAGTGGGTCGCGCTCTCCGTCACCACGCTCGGATCGGCGATGGCGGCGATCGATTCGTCGATCGTCGTGCTGGGGCTGCCGACGATCATGACGAGCCTGCACTCCGACCTCGTCACGATGATCTGGGTGCTCATGGGCTACATCCTGATGAGCACGGTCTTCCTGATGCTGTTCGGGCGCCTGGCGGACATGTTCGGCCGCGTCCGCATGTACAACTTCGGCTTCGTCGTCTTCACCGTCGGTTCGCTCCTCTGCGCCTTCGCCGGCAGCGGCGTCGCGCTCGTCGCGTTCCGCCTGGTCCAGGGCGTCGGCGGGGCGATGCTCATGGCGAACGCCATGGCGATCATCACCGAGGCGTTCCCGCGCAACGAGCGCGGGCGCGCGATGGGAATCAACTCGATCACGTGGGCGATCGGCAACATCGTCGGCCCGGTCGCCGGAGGGGTCATCCTCGCGTTCCTGTCCTGGCAGTGGATCTTCCTGGTCAACGTGCCCATCGGCATCGTGGGCACCCTGTGGGGCTACCTCGCGCTGCACGAGATCGGCGAGCCCCGGCGCGGGGAGCACTTCGACGTCACCGGCATGGTCCTCTTCTCCGGCGGGGTGCTGTGCCTGCTCGTCGCGCTCTCGCAGGGGATCTCGTGGGGCTGGTTCTCGGCGCCCACGCTGGGCCTCTTCGCGGCGTTCCTCGTCTTCGAGGCACTCTTCGCGGTCTCCGAACGCGGCGGGGGCACGCACTTCATCGATCCCGAGCTGCTGCGCTCGCGCGTCCTCGCGTTCGGCACGGCAGCCGCGACCATGCAGAGCCTGAGCATGTTCGCCGTCAACTTCCTGATCGTCTTCTACCTGCAGGCCGTCAAGGGGGTCTCGCCGCTGACTGCGGCGCTCATGATCCTGCCCCTCTCGCTCGTGCAGTCCGTGGTGGGCCCCGTGGGCGGGATCATCTCGGACCGCGTCGGCGCCCGGACGCCCGCGACCGTCGGCCTCGTCCTGCAGTTCGTGGCGTGCCTGCTGCTCGCACAGCTGACGACGAGCTCGCCGTACGAGGTCCTCCTGTTCGGCCTCGTCGTGCTGGGCATCGGCGGGGGGCTCTTCTGGTCGCCGAACACCAGCGCGGTCATGGGGGCGGCGCCCCTGCAGCGCCTCGGCGTGGCGAGCGCGACCCTCGCGACCTTCCGCCAGGCTGGCATGGTCACGAGCTTCGCGCTGGCGCTGGCGGTTGCGGCCGCGGCGATCCCTCCGCGGCTCGTGGGTGCCATCTTCCTGGGCACGTCCGTCACGCTCGGCAGCAGCGTCATGAGCGGGTTCACGATCGGCATGACGCACGCCCTCGTGGTGTCTGCGCTGATCGTGCTGGTGGCGAGCGGCATGACGATCCTGGCCGGCGACACGTCGCGCAACCGCCGCCTCCCGGACGCCGCCTGACCGCACGACGGCCGGCGTCGCCGCACGAGGACCGCTGCGGCGCGGCAAGTGGCGTCAGCCCCGGGGTGAGGCAAGTGGCGTCATCCCCGGGCGAGGTCGGCCAGCGCCCTCCACGACGCCATCGGCAGCACGTCCGGGTCTGCCTCGAGCGCCTGCAGGCAGACGTGGTCGGCTCCGGCCGTGAAGTGGGCCTCGACGCGGGCGCGGACGGTGACGGGATCGCCCCACGCGACGATCGCGTCCACGAGCCGGTCGCTCCCGCCGTCCGCGAAGTCGCCCGGCTCGAAGCCGAGGCGCAGGAAGTTGCGCGTGTAGTTCGGCGCCTGCAGGTACGTCGCGAGGTGGCGGCGGGCAATGGAGCGCGCCCGGACGGGATCCGTCTCGAGCACCACCGCCTGCTCGGGCGCCAGCAGCCGCCGGGGCCCCAGCACGAAGCGGGCGAGGCGCGTGTGCTCCGGCGTCACGAGGTACGGGTGTGCTCCCCACGAGCGGTCCCGCGACAGTTCGAGCATCCGCGGCCCGAGCGCGGCGAGCACGAGGCGGTCCCCGGCGACGGGATGCGCGGACGCGGCGAGCTCGTCCAGGTAGCGGCTCATGACGGCCACGGGGTGCTCGAACCGCTGCCCGGTCTGGCGCTCGACCAGGTGCGCGTGACTGACGCCGAGTCCGAGCAGGAAGCGGCCCGGGGCCTGCCGCTCGAGGGCAGCCGTGGCGGCCGCGACATCCGGCGCCGGGTTCGTCCAGACGCCCAGGATCCCGGACGCCACGACGATCCGGTGCGTCCGGGAGAGCAGGTCCTCCGCCAGCGGGAAGAACGTGTCGGCTGCGCCGCCCGGCATCCAGACGGCGCCGTAGCCCAGCGCCTCGAGCTCCGGGACGGCCTCCCGGGCCTGCTGCGGGTCACCGCGACGGAGCTGCCCGCTCCACACCCCGATCCGTCCGAGGTCGACCGTCATGCACCACCTCCGTCGGCCGGCCGCGCCGGCCGACCCGGCACGGAACCCGCGCCCGATGGTCCCACCGTTCGATCCACGGCGCACGACGGCGCGCCGGGGGACAGCAGCGCGCCCGCGGACCGCCGGGCGACGTCCGCGGAACGCCGGGCGACGTCCGCGGGGTCATGGCGCACACTGTCGGTGCGGCGCGACGGGCTCGTGCGCGCTTCGGGTCCCGGTGGGCGTTCCGGGCCGATGAACGTTTCGGGCCGCG
>JAJYGK010000051.1 GCA_021790715.1 Chloroflexota bacterium | reverse complement strand
ACGTCGTCGCGGGCGACGAGGTTGCGGAGATGGTTGCGCCCCATCGAGCCGAGCCCGGCGAGCCCGACCCGCAGCGGCGCGCTCACGACGCGCCCGTCCGCGCCCGATCGGCCACCGCCGCGTCCACCGGCGTCGCGAGCTCCCGGATCGCGCGCACGATCTCGTCCAGGTCGGCGTCGGAGAGCATCGGGTGGACGGGGATCGAGACCACCTCCGCCGCCAGGCGGTCCGTCACGGGCAGCGGCAGGTCGGCCGCTCCGGGCACGTAGGCCTGGAGGTACGACTGGCGGTGGATCGGCACGGGGTAGTAGATCATCGTGCCGATGCCGCGCTGCGCGAGCCCCTCGACCACGCGGTCGCGCTCGCCCGGGAACCGCATCGTGTACTGGTGCCAGACGTGCCCGCGGCCCTCCGGCACCGTCGGCGTCAGGTAGCCCGCCAGACCCGCGGTCAGTCGTGCGGCGTTGCGCCGGCGCTGCTCGGTCCGCTCGTCGAGCCGGGGCAGCTGGGCGAGCCCGAGTGCCGCCGCGAGGTCGGTCGGCTTGAAGTTGGTCCCCAGCTCGTCGTGGTAGTAGCGACGCCGCATGCCGTGGTTGCGGTAGAGCCGCAGCCGGTCGGCCAGCTCGTCGTCGTCGGTCGTCGCGACGCCGCCCTCGCCGGTCATCAGGTTCTTGGTCGCGTACAGGCTGAACATGGCCGGGCCGAACGAACCGGCCCTCCGCCCGCGGTAGGTCGCGCCGTGCGCCTGTGCCGCGTCCTCGATGAGGTGCAGCCCGTGCCGCCGCGCGATCGCCAGCAGCGGATCCATGTCCGCCATGAGCCCGTACAGGTGCACGGGCATGATCGCCTTCGTGCGCGGCGTGACCGCGGCCTCCACGAGGTCGGGATCCATCGCGAAGTCGGAGTCGCGCACGTCGACGAAGACGGGCGTCGCGCCGGCCTGGAGGATCGTGCTCACCGTCGCGTTGAAGCTGAAGCTGACGGTGATGACCTCGTCGCCGGGCCCGATGCCGAGCGCGCGCAGGATCGCCTCGGTGGTGACCGTGCCGTTCGACATCATCACGGCGTGGCCGACCCCGCAGTAGGCGGCCCAGGCCGCCTCGAAGTCGGCGGTGCGCCGGCCCATCGCGAGCATGCCGGAGCGGAGGACGTCGAGGACGGCGGCCTCCTCGGCCGCACCGATGTCGGGTTTCGAAATGGGGATCACGAGCGGGCCTCCTGGGTCTGCGGCGCGGGCCCCGGGACCATCGCCGTCACCTGGCGACCATCTCCCTGCATCCCTCCGCACCAATCGTGTAGTGGCGGCCGCAGGCGGGGCACGTGGCCTCCCCCTCCCCGTCGGCGGCGAAGTGGCGCCCGGTCGCGTCCGCGAGGCGCTGCCCGCACGCGCACACCCACCCCAGGCGTCGCGCGGGATTGCCGGCCACCAGCGCGTGATCGGGCACGGGCCGTGTGACGACGGCGCCCGCGCCCACGGTCGCGAACCGGCCGACGTCGTTCCCGGCCACGACGATCGCACCGGCACCGATCGAGCAGCCGTAGCGCAGCACGATCGTGCTGACCGTCCAGTCGTCCGCCCCGGCCAGCGCGCCGTCGGCGGTGATGCTGCGCGGGAAGCGGTCGTTGGTGAGGATGGCGCCGGGACCGATGAAGACGCCGGACTCGACGGTCACCCCGTGGTACACGAGCGCGCCGTTCTGGATCTTGCAGCGGTCGCCGATGTGCACGCCGAAATCGATGTACGCGTCCTTGCCCACGATGCAGTCGTCGCCGATGACGACGCCCTCGCGGACCTGCACGCGGTTCCAGATGCTCGTGCGCTCGCCGATGCGGGCGTCCGGGGATACGTCTGCAGATGGGTGGATCACGCCCGCGAGTGTACCGGATGCGATCGGCTCGCTCGTTCTGCCGGACGGCAGAGATCCCGCGGGGCCGGGTGGCCGGTGGGGGCTTGACGAAGCGATGCAGGCGTGCCATCATCCCGATTGCAAATGCGACTCATTCTCAATCTGGTGCAATCGGTATGCCGGATCTCCTCGTGACCCACCCCGCAGGCGTCGTCCCCGTGCTCGTGACGGCGCTCCTGCTCGGCATCCTCCACGGCATCACGCCCGACGAACACACGTGGCCGATCACCGTGAGCTACGCGATCGGCGCCGCGTCCGGCCGTCGCGGGCTGAAGGCCGGGCTCCTCTTCTCCGCCGCGTTCACCCTGCAGCGTGCGATCGCATCCGAGCTCGCCTACCTCGCCCTCGCGCCGATCCTCGCCAGTGGCGAGCTGAACGCGGCCATCGACCTGCTGGTCGGGATCGTGATGGCGGCCTCCGGCGCGTACATCCTGCGGCTCGGTCGCGAGCTGCACCTCACCGAATGGTTCGAGCAGCTGCTGCACCGCGCGTTCCGCCTCCATCCGCAGGACGGCACGGACGGCATGGTCCGGCCGGATTCGGACCAGCCCATCCCGCTGCGCATGACGCTCATCCACGGCTTCGTGGCCGGCTGGGGCACGGGCGCGTTCGCGATCATCATCTACACCGTCCTTGCGCCGGCGATGCCGAATGCCGCCGTCGCGTTCCTGCCCGGCCTCCTGTTCGGTGTCGGAACCATGCTCGTGCAGGCGTCGGCGGGTGCCGCCATCGGCGCGTGGATGCGCCGGCGCGGCTACGGCGAGCGGGCGATGACGTACGTCTCGCGGGCGGTCGCCGGCAACACGCTGCTCTACGGCGGCGCGCTGTTCGCGGCCTGGGGCTTCATCTCGCTGGCCCTCCCCGGCATCGCCGGCACGCTCGACCGCGGCATCCCCACCGGCATCGCGATCCCGAACCTCGACAGCATCAACGCCGGGCTCATCCTGGTCGCGATCATCGTGGCGGGAATCGCCGCCGGCAGCTTCGTGCGCGCCGTGCGACGCCTGCCCCAGCGCATGCCGGAGGGAGGACGATGCTGCGAGCAGATGGCGTGACGCCCGTCGAGGCCGCGCCGGCCGACGAGCGCGACCACGACGTCCGCGATCGCGACGTCGAGGAGGCGCTCGCGGCGCTGGGTCCATCCGTGACCGCACCGCGGCGGGCGATCGTCGAGGTGATGCTCGCCTCGAACCGGTTGCGCACGCCCGAGGACCTGCTGCGGGAGGCGAGAGCCATCGCGCCGGCGACCAGCCTGGCGACGGTGTACCGGACCCTGGAGCGCCTCCACATGGCCGGGCGCGTCAAGCGGGCGACGCTCAGCTCGGGAGCCGTGGGCTACGCGTACTGCGGGACGGGGCACCACGAGCACGCGATCTGCCTCAGGTGCGGCAGCGTGCGCCCCGTATCACCGTGCCTCATCTCGGGCTCGCCCGCGATCGAGGGCTTCTCCGCCACGTCGCACGTGCTCGACTTCTACGGGCTGTGCGACCGGTGCGCCGCCGAGGAGCGCTAGGTCGCACGGACAGCCCGGCCGGACCGGCCGCGGCACCGGTCGCCGGACCGCGCGTGCGGATCGGCCGTCTCAGCGGCGCCCCCGGCGTCCGGCGCGCGAGCGCCGGACCGGCGCGAGGAACGACATGGCGACCGCGAACGCGGCGCCGAACGCGACCGCCCCGCGCCAGTCGAGCAGCGGCCGGACCTCGCCCTCGACGTGCCGCGCGAGGAGGACGGCGACCGCGGCCCCCCGCCCGACGTCGACGTGGTTCGCCGCGACGGTCGCGGCGGCCGACATCTCGAGCCGGGCGACCTCCCGGGCGAGGACGACCCGGGATGACGACTGCTGCACGGTGACCGCGTCGGCGGCGACGAGCCCGACGGCGGCCTGGCCGATCGACACCGTGTCGCCGCGGGCCATCCCGACCGCGCCGAAGCGGATGTCGACCTCGCGCGCCTCCACGCGCCCGATCGCCCGCGACCACGCGGCGGCACCCGACGCGTCAGCCGGAGCTTCTGTTCCCGCTGCGCCCACTCCGGCGGCATCCGAACCGTCGTGCGGCTCCCCCGGTCCGGCGGTATCCGCACCCGTCACCCGCTCGTCCATGACGTCCCTCCGCAGTGCACCACGCGCCGTGCCCGCTTCCGCGCACAGCCTAGCGAGGCCCGCGATCCCCGGCACGCCGGGGCGGAACGCCATCCGGCCGCACGCCTCGTGACGCGCCGCGTGCGCCATCCGGGACGTGGCGGCTCCGTCCGGGCCGCGCAGCCGTTCGCCGCACGCGAGTGCCCGCAGCGTGGCGACAGCCGTCCGGCGCGCGGTGCCGGCTGGTAGCATGCCGGCGATGGTCGCGCCGATGCGGGGGTATGCCGCCGATCGCCCCTGGGCCGCCCGCCTCGTCGTCCTCGAACGCCGCGCGGCGCGGCGCATTCGGCGCACCCTGTCCACCCCGGCCGGCCGCGCCCAGCTCGTGGCCGCCATCGCGGCCCTCCTCGTCGCCCTCCTGCTGCTCAACAGCTGTTCCGGCACGCCGATCACGCCGGCGCCCGCGTCCGGGCTCACGCAGACACCCGCCGCACCGACCAGCGCAGCCACGCCGGCCCCCACGCCGGCCCCGTCGCCGACGCCAACCCCGGTCCCGCTCGTCGAGGCGCCCACCGACGGCGTCCTCGAGACCGCCGCGGCCGCCGCGCGTCCCGCCGTGGCCGTGATGATCGACGACGCGCCGGCCGCCCGGCCGCAGTCCGGTCTCGCCGAGGCGGACGTCCTCATCCAGGCGCCCGCCGAGGGGGGCATCCCGCGCTACATGGCGATCTACCAGAGCCGGCCCGCGCCGGCCATCGGACCCATCCGCAGCAGCCGCCTGTACTTCGTCGGCTGGGCGGCGCAGTGGCATCCCCTGTACGTGCACGTCGGCGGCGCACCCAACGCGCTCGCGGAGCTGCGCCAGCTGAACGGCCAGCTCGTCTGGGACGGCGACCAGTATGTCTACCCGACCTACATGCCGCGCATCTCGGCCCGGGTCGCGCCCCACAACGTGTACTCCAGCACCACGCAGCTCGACGCCCTGGCCGCCCGGCTCGGCGTGCCGGCCGCTCCGGCCACGGCCTGGACGTTCGGCGATCCGGCGCCGCTCGCGGACCGGCCCACGTCGGGCTCGCTCGTGGTGCCGTACCCCGCCGGCGTCATCGCCTACACCTACGACCCACCCACGGACCGGTACCTGCGATCGGTCGACGGCGCCGCGCAGGTGGACGCCGGCACCGGGACGCGGGTGGCCCCGTACGACGTCGTCGTGATGTACGTGCGGTCCGGGCCGCTGCTCAACACGCCGACCGAGCCGACGAACCAGGCCAAGGAGCGGCTCGAGATCGGCTACACGGGGAGCGGGAGCGCGCTGGTGCTGCGTGACGGCATCGCGATCGAGGCGACGTGGAGCAAGGCCTCGAACGGGGCGCCGCTGCTCTTCACGTACCGCACCGGGCCGCAGGCCGGATCGCCGATCCGGCTGGTGCGCGGGCAGGTCGCGATCCAGGTGGTCCCGGTGGGGACGAGCGTCACGCTGCACACGTCGCCGGTGCCGTCGGCAGCGTCGCCCGCCGGATCCGTCACTCCGGCGGGCTCGGCCGGCCCGGCGGCCTCTCCGGGCCGGTAGGCGGCGCACTCGGGCTTCCGGCGGACCGGGTCGCACAGGCGACGGCCCTCCTCGGGGCGATCGGGGCCGCCGCTACGGGGTCATCGCCGTGGCGGTCGCCCCGGCGCGGAGGCGGTAGACGCGGCCCCGGCGCCGCTGGAGATCCTCGAGATCGCTCGTCGTCCGCACGTCGTAGGTGGCCAGCTCCACGAGATCCGCCGTCGGCAGGTACGGCCGGCCCGGGTCGCCGACGAGCACGTCGAGCCCCCGCGCCAGCGCCCGCTGCAGCCAGGGAAGCACGCGTCGGGCGAGATCCCCCTCGTACCAGCAATCGCCGGCCAGGATCACGTCCGTGTCCGGCGGGTCGTCGTCGAGCACGTCGCGCCCCACGACCTGGACGCGGCATCGGTTCGCGCGGGCGTTCAGGCCGATCGCGGCGACCGCGAAGGGATCGATGTCGGCTGCGACCGCGACCGACGCGCCGGCGCCCATGGCCGCGATCGCGCACAGCCCGGACCCGGAGGCGAGGTCGAAGACGCGCCGGCCGGCCACCATCTCCGGGTGCTCGAGCACGTGCCGCGAGATGGCGAGGCCGCCTCCCCAGGCGACCGCCCAGTACGGCAGCGCCGCGTCGGGATCGCCGGTCTCGAGTTGCGCGGCGCGCCAGACGGCCAGGACGTCGTCTGCCAGGTGCAGGCGGATCGCCTCGAGGCCCGGGACGGGGCGGAGCGGCGCATGCCGGACGACGAACGCGCGGCGCGAATCGGGCATCCCCGCGTTCCGGTGCGGCCGGTCAGTCGCCGGCGAGCGCGGACGCGTAGACGGCGCGGGTTTCCCGCGCGACGTCCACCCACGTCCGGCGGGGACCCTTCGCGCGCTGGCGGGCCGCCCGTCCCAGTTGGTCGCGGATGTGCCCGGACCACGCCGCGCGGAGCGCGGCCGTGAGCCGTTCCGGGTCGCGCGGCTCGACGATGATGCCGGCGGGGCCGACGAGCCCGGGCAGCGGCCCGACGCGCGAGGCCACGACGGGGATGCCGACCGCCAGCGCCTCGATCACCGCGAGGCCGGTCCCCTCGCTGATCGCGGGGAAGACCGCCGCGGCCGCACCCGCCTCGAGCGTCGCGAGGTCCTCCTGGGACAGGTGCGGCACGAGGCGCACGAGGTCCTCGACCCGGTGCCTGGCGGCCGCGCGCGCGAGCGCCGGCCCGTCCGTCTCGGGGACGTCCTGCGCCCCGGCGAGCACGACGACCGGCGGCCACGGGATCGGCTCCGGTGCCGCCTGGGCGCGACGCGCTCCCTCCCCCGCATCGGTCTCGGCGGGCGCCCGGGCCCGGCCGGCGGCGCGGGGCGGGGTGGGCGCCGGTGGCGCCTCCTCGCGGAGCGCAGCCAGCGCGCGGAAGAGCGTGCCGAGGTCCTTGCGCGCGTCGTACCGGCCGGTGAAGACGAAGTAGCGGGGCGGCAGCCCCAGCCGCGCCCGGAGCCCCGCGACGCGCTCGGCGCGCCCCGCGGCCGGGGCGAACGCCTCGTCCGCCGCGAGGGGCACGACGGCGATCCGCTCGGGGCGGACGTGGAGCAGGCGGCGGGCCGATTCGGCCGTCGCGTCGGAGCAGACGATCAGCCGCGTCGCGTCACGCAGGATCCGGGCCCGCAGCCGATGACCGAAGCGCGCCGCCGGGCTGGCCGCGTAGATCGACGGCAGCTCCCACGGCGCCAGGTCGAGGAGCGTCGCCACGACGGGCACGGCGGATCCCAGCGGCACGGCCCCGCCGGCGGTGTGGTACAGGACGCCCGCCGACCCGCTCTCCTCGCGTCCCCGGCC
>JAJYGK010000194.1 GCA_021790715.1 Chloroflexota bacterium | reverse complement strand
GATGACCGGCGCCGGAGGAGATCGCGCCACGACCGGAGCCGGGGGACGGCTCGCCGGACGTGCCGTGCTGCTGGGCGTCACGGGGTCGATCGCCGCCTACAAGGCGGTCGACCTGCTGCGCCGGATCACGGCCGAGGGCGCCCGCGCCCAGGTCCTGATGACGCATTCCGCGGCCGCGTTCGTGGGTCCGCTCACGTTCGAGAGCCTGAGCGGACGGCCGGTCCTCCGCGATCCGCTCGAGCTGCTGCCGGACCGGCGCATCGCCCACATCGTGGCCGCCCGCGAGGCGGAGGCGATCGTGGTCGCGCCGGCGACCGCGCACTGGCTGTCCGCGATGGCCTCGGGCCTGGCCGGCGATGTCATCACGGCCGCCTGCCTGGCGACGACCGCGCCCGTCGTGGTGGCCCCCGCCATGGACGCCGGGATGTACGCGCATCCTGCGACGGCCGCCAACGTCGAGCGGCTGCGCTCGTTCGGATACCACATCGTCGATCCCGAGACGGGCCCCCTCGCCTCCGGGCTGGTGGGCCACGGGCGCCTCGCAGAACCCGAATCGATCCTCACTGCCCTGGTTGCGGCACTCGGCGCCGGCGATCTCGCCGGCCGGCGCATCGTCGTCTCGGCGGGAGGAACCGCGGAGCCCATCGACCCGGTCCGGTTCATCGGCAACCGCTCGTCCGGCCTGATGGGAGCGGAGATCGCGCGCGCGGCGCTCGGGCGCGGCGCCAGGGTCACGCTGGTGGCGGGCCACACGTCGGTCCCGCTGCCGGAGGATGCGCAGGTCGTGCGCGCCGGCACGACCGCGGAGATGCGCCGGGCGGTGCTGGAGGCGCTCGACGGCGCCGATGTCCTCGTGATGGCCGCCGCGGTGGCCGACTTCCGTCCGCGTCACCCGGCCGGCACGAAGCTCACTCGCGACGCGGCGCCCGTCCTGGAGCTGGAGCCGACCGAGGACATCCTGGCCGAGGCGGGCCGCACGGTCGCCGGGCGCCCGGATCGTCCGGTCCTGGTCGGGTTCGCCGCCGAGACGGGATCGCTCGATCGCGTCGCGGAGAAGGCGCGCCGGAAGGGCGTCGACCTCATGGTCGCCAACGACGTGCTCGAACCGGGCGCGGGCTTCGCGGTCGACACGAACCGCGTCACGCTGATCCGGCCCGGCATGACACCCGAGCCGTGGCCGCTGCTGTCCAAGCGGGAGGTTGCCGAGCGGCTGCTCGACCGGATCGGCCGCCTCCTGGAGGAACGGGCCCCGCGGGACGCGGGCGGGGCGTCGCCCGTGCCGGAACCTCGCGCCGTCGTCCATGTGGCGGCCCAGCCGTCCGCCAGGGAGGAGCAACCCGAATGAGTGCCACCACGAACAGCGGACGGCTCACCACCCAGGACATCGCCCGCATGCACGCCGACGGCCAGCGCATCCCGATGCTGACGGCGTACGACTACCCGACCGCGCAGATCCTCGACGACGCGGGGATCCCGATGCTCCTCGTCGGCGATTCCCTCGCGGAGGTCATGCTCGGCTACGAATCGACCGTGCGGGTCTCCGTCGACGAGATGCTCCACCACACCAAGGCCGTGGTGCGCGGCACGAAGCGCGCCCTGGTGGTCGCCGACATGCCGTTCCTCAGCTACGAGCAGCCGGAGCAGGCGGTCGGGAACGCGGGCCGGTTCCTGCGCGAGGCCGGCGCCCAGGCCGTCAAGGTCGAGGGCGGGGTGCGCACGTCGCGGGCGATCGAGGCGGTGGTGCGCGCCGGGATCCCCGTGATGGGGCACATCGGGTGGACGCCGCAGGCGAAGCTGGGCATGGGTCGCGTCCGGGTGCAGGGGAAGACGCGCGAGGCGGCGCGGCGGCTGCTCTCGGATGCGGTGGCCGTCCAGCAGGCCGGCGCGTTCGCGATCGTGCTGGAACTCGTCCCGGAGCAGCTCGCCGCGGCCATCACCTCGCGCCTGCGCATCCCCACCATCGGCATCGGGGCCGGGGCCGGCTGCAGCGGCCAGGTGCAGGTCGTCACGGACCTGCTCGGGCTCGGGTCGTTCGTGCCGCGCCACGCGCGCCCGTACGCCCATATCCGCGAGACGATCGCCGAGGCCGCGCGCGCCTATGCCGCGGACGTGACGGCGGGCACCTTCCCCGGCGAGGCCGAGACGACCCGCATGGACGACGTGGTGCTGGCGGAGGCGCTGGGCCAGGGCGAGCTGGACCGCGCCGAGGGGTCGGCGCTGCAGATCCCGCTCGACCGGGACCTGTAGGCGGTGGGCGACGCCGTATCGGGCACGGCGGGCGCTACGGGCACGCATGCCCCTGCGCGGACCGACCCGCGTGTCGTCCGGGATCGCGCCGCTCTGGCCCGGGCCCGCCCGTCGCTCCCGTCCCCGGTCGGCCTCGTCCCCACCATGGGGGCGCTGCACGCCGGCCACGCGGCACTGATCGACCGCGCCCGCCGGGAATGCGCCTCGGTCGTCGTCAGCATCTTCGTGAACCCGACGCAGTTCGGGCCCGGCGAGGACTACGAGCGCTACCCCCGCACGCTCGACGCGGACCTGCGGGTGTGCCGGGAGCACGGCGTGGACCTCGTCTTCGCGCCCGAGGTCGAGGCGATCTACCCGCCCGGCCACTCGACCATGGTCGACCCGGGCCCGCTCGGCACCGTGCTGGAGGGCGCGGTGCGTCCCGGGCACTTCCGGGGCGTCGCCACGGTCGTCACGATCCTGCTGGACCTGGTCCGGCCCGACCGCGCCTGCTTCGGGCAGAAGGACGGGCAGCAGGCGGTCGTGATCCGTCACCTCGTCCGGGACCTCGGGCTGCCCGTCGGGCTCTCGATCGTGCCGACCGTCCGCGAGCCCGACGGTCTCGCGCTCTCGTCGCGCAACGCCTACCTCTCGCCGCAGGAGCGCGCGGCGGCCCCGGTGCTGCACCGGGCGCTGCGCGCCGCCGCCGACGCGCGGGCGGGGGGCGAGCGGGACGCCGAACGCCTGCGCGCACGCATGCGCGACGTCCTTGCCGAGGTGCCGATGGCGTCGCCCGACTACGTCAGCGTGGCCGACGCCGACACGCTGCGCGAGCTCGACACGGTGGACGGCCCCGCACTGCTCAGCCTCGCGGTGCGGTTCCCCTCCGCGCGGCTCATCGACTGCTGGCCCCTCGACCCCTGAGGGACCCGGGCGTCGGCGCCGCGGCTCAGGCCGCGCGAGTGGCCAGCGCCAGGATGCGGTCGACGTCCAGGTGGTCGGCGACCAGCGACTGGATCAGGGCGATCTTGTCGCGGTCCTCCGGGTGCGTCTTGACCAGCAGGTCGTGCACCTCCGACGCGACGCGGTAGGTGTCCTCGGCCACCCGCATGGCGAACACGTCGGCCGAGCGGATCGCCGCCACGATGCGCGGTGCGGGCTCGTGGTCGCCGGTCAGCACGAGGCCGCCCACGCCCGGGTGGCGGTCGCCGTGCGCGCGCGAGCCGGCGGTCCCCCGTGCCGACGCGGCCACGTCGGCGCGCCGGCCGGACGGGCGTCCCATGAGCGTCACCGTCACGATCGCCTGCACGAGGTCCTCGCGGTCGCCCGGCAGGATCAGCAGGCTCCCCGGCCCGAGCCGGTCCAGCAGGTGCCCCGCCTGCATCGCGCCGATCTCGACGCGCTCGATCGGCCGGTCCAGGTCCGGTCCCCGGTGCAGCACCTCGCCCTTCAACTGCTCGCAGAGCATCGAGAGCGTCGGGTTGGACAGGAGCGGCCGGTACGGCAGGACGCCGAGCAGCGGGATCCCGTGTCGCGCCAGGCCGGCCTCCAGCACCGACGGCAGGGACGGCTGCGCCTCGACGTCGACCTTGTTCACGATCGCCCCGACCACCTCGACGCCGTGGCGGGCGAACAGGGCCCGGTTGAGGACGATCTCGTCGATCGGGCGCCCGACGCCGCCCTCGCTCACGATGACGGCCGGCGCCGAGAGCATCCGGGCGACCTCCGCGTTGGAGAGCCCGATCACGGCGCCGACGCCGGCATGGCCGGTCCCCTCGACCAGCACGACGTCGCGGCCCTCGGCGACGCTCTCGAACGCCGCGCGGATCCGCGCCCCGAGGTCCTCCACCACCCCACCCTGGATGTACGCCCGGGTGAACCCGCGGGGGATGTGCACGGGGCTCATGACGGAGAGCGAGTCGGGCATCCCGTAGACGGCCCGGACCAGGATCGCGTCCTCGTCGGCCGGGATGCCGTCGACCAGCGCGTAGCGCTGCCCGACCGGCTTGGTGAAGCCCGTGGCGAGCCCGCGCCCGATGAGCGCCGCGAGCAGCCCGATGGAGGTCGTGGTCTTACCACGGTTCATGCCCGTGGCGGCGAGGTAGATGCGGCGGACGCCTCGTCCGCCGGGCGACCCGCTCAGGCTCGTTCGCGCGGGACGGTGCGCCGCTCGACGAGCGCGATCGCGTCCCTGAGCCGCGTGACCGTCTCCGCGTCGACGGTGTCGACCTCGCTGTGCGGACCGAGCCGCTCGAGCACGTCCGCGATGAGGCTGTACAGCACGCTCGCGTCCGCGACGAAGAACTGGGGCTCGTTGTTGTAGCGCACGAGCGTCAGGCGCCCCTGCAGCACCCGCCGGTCGTCCACGTGCACGATCTGGGTGCTGAAGTTGTGCCCCTGGATCCCGTCGGGGTTGTTCAGGAAGTTGAGCGCGTTGTCGATCGCGAGGCCGAACCGCGCGCGCCACGCCACCAGGCGCTCCTGGACCTCGGCCGGGATGCGCACCTCGGCGACCTCGTCGAACACCTCGGGCGAAACGGTCAGCAGGCCGACGAGTGTCGTCCCGGCACGCGGCCCGAGCATCACCTGGAGCGAGCGCTCCAGGGTGAACACCTCCGAGTCGAACCGCGGGCTGGTGATGACGTCGGTGAGCAGGTCCTCCACGTTGTCGAGCGCACCGGGCTCGGCGAGCGCGTTGGACAGGTGGAGGATCTCCTCCTTGAACAGGAACTTCTCTTCGTGGTCGAGCATCGCGCGGATGGTAGCACCCGCCGGGGGCGCGGCCGGGAGTGGTGCGGGGGACGAGGCGCCGGGGATGGTTCGCCGAACGCCCGGCGCCGGGGGGCGGTTCGCGGGGCGGCCCCAGTGGTTCGCCGAACGCCCGGCGCCGGGGGTGGTTCGCGGGGCGGCTGTGTCGGTTACCGCTGCGGGCGGTGTTACGCACGTCGCGGTCGGTCTTCGGCGCCTGATCAGCTCGTCTTTGGCGTGAAGCCCGGCCGACACGGCCGAGATCGTGCGTGCTCCAGCGGGCCGGCGCAGCCCAGGGCACGAACGAGCCCGCGGCCCCGGGGGTCGGCGATCCTCCGGCGCGCGTACCACCGCTGCGGGTGGTGGACAACATCGCCTGGCGGCGGATCCGCGGTTACCACCACCGTCCATGGTGCACAACCGACTCGACGGCGCCCGGCGGTGACTGCCACTGCACCGTCGCGGGCAACGCGTCGGCGGCCGAACGGAAGACTCGCCTGCCTGGCGGGCCGATGGAAGACTCGCCTGCCTGGCGGGCAGACGGAAGACTCGCCTACCTGCCGGCGGCCGGAGCGCCTCCTCCGGCCGGCGGCCGACCAGACCGGACCTGCCGGGGCGGCCGGAACGGAACACCGCGTCAGCAGGCATCCGGAAGACGCGTCCTCCGCGGGGCCGCGAGAACGGAACCGCCGCCGGAGTGCCCGGCGGCGGTTCGCGGGTTCGCGAGGGTGGTCAGTCGATCAGGGGTACAGGCCCCGCATCGCAGTCGCCTGGGCGACGCGGTCGACGGCGAGCAGGTAGGCACCCGTCCGCATGTTGACCTCGTGCCGCAGCGAGAGCGCGAGCGTCTCGCCGAAGGCCCTGGTCATGATCTCCTTGAGCTTGGCGTTGACCTGGGCCTCGGACCAGTGGTCGCGGTTCAGGTCCTGCACCCACTCGAAGTAGCTGACGGTCACGCCGCCGGCGTTGCAGAGGATGTCCGGGATGAGGAAGACGCCGCGCTCGTAGAGCGTCGCGTCCGCCTCGGGCGTCGTCGGGCCGTTCGCCGCCTCGGCGACGATCTTCGCCTGGATCCGGCCGGCGTTCTGGCCGGTGATCTGGTTCTCCAGGGCGGCCGGGATCAGGACATCGCACGGGATCTCGAGGATGTCCTTGTTGGAGACGGCGGTCGAGCCCGGGAAGCCGACCACGGTGCCGTGCTCCTGCTTCCACTTGATGACGCGCTCGACGTCGAGGCCGGCGTCGTTGCGGATGCCGCCCTGCGAGTCGGAGACGGCGATGATCGTCGAGCCCTCGGCGGTCATGAGCTGCGCCGCGATCGAGCCGGCGTTGCCGAAGCCCTGGACGACGACCTTGGCGCCCTTGAGATCGAGCTTCAGGTGGTTCGCCGCCTCGACGATGCAGTACACGGCGCCGCGCGCGGTCGCCTCGTTGCGGCCCTCGGAGCCGCCGAGCGAGATCGGCTTGCCGGTGACGACGGCCGGGACGGTGTACCCGACGTGCATCGAGTACGTGTCCATGATCCAGGACATCGTCTGGGCGTTCGTGTTGACGTCCGGCGCCGGGATGTCGCGCTCGGGGCCGATGATGATGCTGATCTCGGTCGCGAAGCGCCGGGTCAGGCCTTCCAGCTCGCGCCGGCTGAGCTTCTTCGGGTCGACGATGACGCCGCCCTTGCCGCCGCCGTACGGGATGCCGACGACCGCGCACTTCCAGGTCATCCACATCGCGAGGGCCTTGACCTCGTCGAGGCTGACGTCCTGGTGGTAGCGGATGCCACCCTTGGCGGGGCCGCGCGACAGGTTGTGCTGCACGCGGTAGCCGGTGAAGACGCGAACGGTCCCGTCGTCCATCTTCACCGGGAAGTGGACGGTGAGTTCGCGGCGGGGCTCGCGGAGCACTCCGCGGAGCCCGGGATCGAGGTTCAGCTTCTCGGCGGCGAGGTCGAACTGCTGCTGGGCAACGGCCCAGGCGTTGATCGCGCCGATCTGCTCGGTCGCCATCTGGCGCACGTCCTCCGTGAATGACGCCTGCGACAGGACTCGGACTCGCCCGGCCCGCCGCGCCGGGCGTGGCCCAGCTCCGGCGCCGGTGCGTGGTCGCACGGTCGTCTCGGCGGCGACTATACGCCGGGCGGACGGAAGCCGAAGAGCCGGACGGCATGCTGAAGGGGGGGCCGCCGGGCGCTGCAACGCCTCCTCGTTGGGGTCAGTCGGCATACGCATCCCGCAGAACGCCGTCGGCCGCCCGCAGCCGGCCGGAGGTACGCATTGATCGGCCGCGCGGAACGCTCAGGGAACGGGGCGATGGGAGCCTCGTCGCGATTCCGGGCCAGTGCTGGGGCCGGGCCGGTTCGGCGGCGCGGCGCTCGGGTCCGGTAACGCGTCCAGGGGGGTGTGAGCATGCGTGCCCGGTTGGGAGCCATCGTGGCGGCGGTTCTGTTGCTCGCGCTGCTGCCCTCGTCTGCCGGGGCGGCAGGTGCGGCGTCCACGTATCACGGCACATGGCAGTCGGCG
>JAJYGK010000077.1 GCA_021790715.1 Chloroflexota bacterium | reverse complement strand
GTGGCGCCCTGAAGGACGTCCGACCCGACGACCTGGCGGCGACCGTCATCCGCGCCGCGGTGGAGCGCGCCGGGATCGAGCCGTCGATCGTCGACGACGTGGTGCTGGGCTGCGCGAACCAGGCGGGCGAGGACAACCGGAACGTCGCGCGCATGGCGAGCCTGCTGGCAGGCTTCCCCGTCGAGGTCGCCGGGCAGACGGTGAACCGGCTGTGCGGCTCCGGGCTGCAGGCGATCAACTCGGCGGCCCAGGCGATCATGGTGGGCGACGGAGACGTGCTGGTCGCGGGCGGCGTGGAGAGCATGACGCGCTCGCCGTGGGTGATGGGCAAGCCGGAGGCCGGCTTCGAGCGGGGCACGCACGAACTGCAGGACACGACGCTCGGCTGGCGCTTCGTCAACCCGCGGATGCCGAAGCAGTGGACGATCTCGCTCGGCGAGACGGCCGAGAAGGTCGCCGACGAGCGCGGGATCAGCCGCGAGGACCAGGACGCGTTCGGGCTGCGCAGCCAGCAGCTGGCCGTGGCGGCGATCGAGTCCGGTGCGTTCGACGCGCAGCTGGTCCCGGTGGTCGTGCCGCAGCGCCGGGGCGAGCCGGTCGTCGTCGACCGCGACGAGCACCCCCGCGCGGACACCTCGGCCGAGGCCCTCGCGAAGCTGCGGCCGGCGTTCCGCGAGGGCGGCAGCGTGACCGCCGGCAACAGCTCCGGCATCAACGACGGTGCCAGCGCGCTCGTGCTGGTCGAGGCCGGCCGCGCCCGTGAGCTCGGACTCCGGCCGATGGCCCGGATCGTCTCCACGGCCGTCGCCGGCGTCGACCCGTCCGTGATGGGCCTCGGCCCGATCCCGGCCGTCCGCAGGGCGCTCGAGCGCGCCGGGCTGACGGTCGACGACATCGACCTCGTCGAGCTCAACGAGGCGTTCGCGAGCCAGTCGGTCGCGTGCGTGCGCGAGCTCGGGCTCGACGAGCAGCGGGTCAACGTGAACGGCGGGGCGATCGCGCTCGGGCACCCGCTCGGCGCCAGCGGTGCGCGGCTGATGACGATGCTCGTGCACGAGATGGCGCGTCGGGGATCCCGCTACGGCCTCGCCGCTCTCTGCATCGGGGTGGGACAGGGGATCGCGACCGTGGTCGAGCGGATCGAGGCCTGAACCCCGCCGCGAGGCCGGCGGGCGCTGATTTTCGCAGCCTTCTTGTGAAAATTGCCGCCGGCCACTAGGATGAGCGGACGGGCGCCGCCCGCGCCCGCCCGAACGCGACACATGCGGAGGCGTCACCCCCGATGCTGAACACCGAGCCACAGTCCCTCCCGCAGCCGGCCGTCCAGCCGATCGTCCGGCTGACCGACGCGGCAGCCGACAAGCTCCGCGAGCTGACGGCCGACGAAGCGAACCCGGCGATCGGGCTCCGCGTCTACGTGTACAGCGGCGGCTGCTCGGGCTTCCGGTACGGGATGATGCTGGAGGACCAGCCGACCGCGGACGACCTGACGATCGAGTCGCAGGGGATCCGCGTGTACGTGGACGGCGACAGCACGCAGTACCTGGTCGGCTCCGAGATCGACTACGTCGACACGCTGATGGGCGCCGGGTTCACCGTGAACAACCCGAACGCCGTCTCCGCCTGCGGCTGCGGCAGCAGCTTCCGCACAGCCGATTCCGCCGGCAGCCCGCACGCCTGCTCGCACTGACCACCCGCGGGCTCCCGCCCGCCTGATCCCGCCGCCATTCCGCGGGACATTGCCCGTCTGCTCGCGCTGACGAGTGGCGGGCCGTCGCCCGCCGCGCTTCCCCGGAGCCGCCGGCCCCATCCGGCGGCCCCGCGCCGTCGCGCGGCGTATCCTCGTCGCCGTGGGTGACTGGAAGACCATCATCGAGCCCTTCCGGATCCATTCGGTCGAGCCGGTCCGCCTCACGACCCCGGAAGGGCGGGCCCGCAGCCTCGCGGCGGCCGGGTACAACATGTTCAACCTGCACGCCGACGACGTCCTGATCGACCTGCTGACCGATTCCGGCACGGGCGCGATGTCGCGCGACCAGTGGGCCGCGATCCAGCACGGCGATGAGAGCTACGCCGGGTCGCCGTCGTTCTACCGGTTCCAGGACGCCGTCCAGGACTTGTTCCCGTTCCGTCACGTGATCCCGACGCACCAGGGCCGGGCCGCGGAGAAGATCCTCTTCAGCGTGCTGGGCGGGCCGGGCCGGGCGATCCCCAACAACACGCACTTCGACACGACGCGCGCGAACGTCGAGGCGACGGGCGCCGAGGGCGTGGACCTCGTGATCCCCGAGGGACTCGTCCCGTCCACGCTCCACCCCTTCAAGGGGAACATGGACGTCGACGCGCTCGAGCGGTTCATCGACGAGCGCGGGGCGGCGAACGTCCCGGTCGTCATGGTCACGGTCACGAACAACTCGGGCGGCGGCCAGCCGGTCTCGCTCGAGAACCTCCGGGCCGTCCGGGCGATCTGCGATCGCCACGACATCCCACTCTTCCTTGACGGCTGCCGGTTCGCGGAGAACGCGTGGTTCATCCGCGAGCGGGAGCCCGGCCAGTCGGACCGCCCGGTCCGCGAGATCGTGCGCGAGATGGCGTCGCTCGCGGACGGGATGACGATGAGCGCCAAGAAGGACGGCCTCGCCAACATCGGCGGCTGGCTGGCCATGAACGACGACCGGCTCGCCGAGCGCTGCCGTGCGCTGCTCATCCTGACGGAGGGGTTCGTCACGTACGGCGGGCTCGCCGGTCGCGACCTTGAGGCGATCGCCCAGGGGCTCGCGGAGGTCGTCGACGAGGACTACCTGCGGTACCGCATCCGGTCGGTCGCGTACCTCGGCGAGGCGCTCGACCAGGCCGGCGTCCCTGTCGTCCTGCCGATCGGCGGACACGCCGTCTACATCGACGCGCGCACGCTCCTGCCGCAGATCCCGCCGCTCCAGTACCCGGGCCAGGCGCTCGCCGCGGCGCTCTATCGCGAGGGCGGGATCCGGAGCGTCGAGATCGGGAGCGTCATGTTCGGCCGTCATCCGGACGGCTCCGAGTCTCCCGCGCCCATGGAACTCGTCCGGCTCGCGATCCCGCGCCGGACCTATACGCAGTCCCACATCGACTACGTGATCGAGGTGGTGCGCGAGGTGGCGTCCCACGCCTCCGAGCTGCGCGGGTTCCGCATCGTGCAGGAACCTCCCGCCCTGCGCCACTTCAGCGCGCGGTTCGAGCCGCTCTGATCGGCGAGCCGGAGCGGTCCGCCTACTCGGCGAAGCGCTGCTCCTGCCAGGGATCGCCCTCGTTGTGGTAGCCGTACCGCTCCCAGAACCCGGGCACGTCGTGGTCCAGCAACTGCAGGCCACGGATCCACTTGGCGCTCTTCCAGAAGTAGCGCTTCGGCACCATCAGGCGCAGCGGATAGCCGTGGTCGGGCTCGAGCGGCTCGCCGCCGTACGTGTCGGCCAGCAGCACGTCATCGTCGCGCAGGGCTTCGAGCGGCAGGTTGGCCGTGTAGCCCTGCTCGCAGTGCGCGAGCGCGAAGCGCGCCGACGGCTTCGGGCGCACGAGGTCGAGGATCGTCCGCACCGAGACGCCCTCGAAGTCGACGTCGAGCTTGCTCCAGCGGGTGACGCAGTGGATGTCGCAGTGGACCGTGGTGCGCGGCAGCGCACGGAACTGCTCCCAGGTCAGGTCCAGCGGCTGCTCGACCTCGCCCCACACCCTGAAGTCCCACGACGAGAGGTCAGTTCGCGGAACCGACCCGTAGTGCAGCACGGGCCACTTGGCGGTGAGGTACTGGCCCGGCGGGACCCGGCGCTTCTGCTCGTCCGTGAGACGGGGACGCCCCAGCAGTCTGTCCATCGCCGCATGATACCGGCCGTGCCGGGGGGACCGATGGCGCGTCCCGCCGCGGAGGCGATCGAGTGGAGCCGCAGGGCCGGCCTGAGCCTGCGCCGGCCCGCCCTGTTCCCCCGGCTCAGGCCTCGTCGAGGCCGCGCACGATCGCGCGGAGGATGAGTCGCGACGCCTCGCCGGTCTTGCCGCCGAGCCGCTGCCCCTCGCCCTCGACGAGCGCGAGCCGCAGGTCCATGGCGGCCTGGTCCAGCAGCGGGGTCCGCTCGAGCTCGCCGGCGGCGAACGCCTGGTCGAGGCGGTCGAGCGCGAGCTGCGCGTTGTCCGTCGGGTGGCCCTTCGCGGCGGCCAGGCGGCGGATCTCCTCGCGCGCGCGTTCGGCCGCGGGCCCCGGGGTCGGCACCGGCGAGCCCTATCGCCGCCCGTACCGGAGCGTGGCCGCGCCGGCGTGCTCGTCCGCGGTCTCCCGGGTGCGCACCCGGCGGCCGCCCCGTGCGCGCCACTCGCCTTCCAGGATCCCCATGTGGATCTCGTCCCAGTACGAGCCGTCGCGCCAGAGCGCCTCCCGGCTCCGGCCCTCGATCCGGAACCCGACCTTCTCGTAGGAACGGATCGCCCGGGCGTTGAACTCGAACACGCTCAGGCCGACCCGGTGCATGCCGAGCACCTCGAACGCGTGCTCGACCATCAGCGCGGTGGCCTCCGTGCCCAGGCCCTGTCCCCAGCAGTCCCGCTCGCCGACGGTGATGTGGAAGAGGACGCTCCCGTTGTCGGGGTCCAGCGCGCTCAGCGTCGTGGTGCCGATCAGCCGCTCGTCGTCCGCGCGGTGGATCGCGTACGCGAACGCATCGCCCGAGAGCAGGCGGGTCTGGAAGTACCGGCGCACCTCCTCGTCGGACACGGGCCCGATCTGGAACCGCGTGAGCCGCGCGACCTCCGGATCCCGGTACCAGCGCAGGACGGCCGGGAACTGGTCGGGCTGGTGCCGGCGCAGCACGACGCGTCGCCCGGTGATCGCGTCGGGATGCCAGCGGGACGGGTCGAGGTCGAGGGCCATCGTGAATCGATGCTATACCATCGGCCCCATGCGACCGTGGGCCGAGATCGCGTCCGGCGTCGCGGCCACATCGCGGACGTCCGGCAAGATCGCGCTCCTGGCCGGCTACCTCCGGTCGCTCGATCCCGACTCGCTCGCGGTGGCCTGCGTGTTCTTCACCGGGCGGCCGTTTCCCGCCGCCGACCCGCGAACGGCGGGGATCGGCTGGGCGGCCGTTCGCGAGGCCGTGGAACGCGTGGCGGGCGCCGCGCCCGGCGCCTTCGGCGAGGCCTACGACCGATCGAGCGACCCCGGGCGTGCGACGTACGACCTGCTGGCGGCGCGCGATCCCGCGGCGACGCGCGATCCGACGCCCGGGCACACTCCGGCGGCGCGTGATCCGACGCCTGGGCACACTCCGGCGGCGACGCGCGACCTTCCGCTCCCCGAGGTCCAGGGCGCGTTCGCCGCCATCGTCGAGGCGCGCCGTCCCGCCGTGCGCGTGGACCTGCTCGCCGATCTGCTCGGGCGCCTCGACCCGCTCGCGGCGATGTACGTCGTGAAGGTGCTCAGCGGAGAGCTGCGCATCGGCCTGCGGGAGGGCCTCCTGGAATCGGCGGTCGCTGGCGCGTTCGACCGGCCCCTCGCCGAGGTCCGCCACGCGCTCATGGCGACCGGTGACATCGGGGAGGTCGCGCGCCTGGCCCGCGCGGATCGGCTGGCGGGCGCGAGTCCCTCGCTGTTCCGACCGCTGCAGCCGATGCTCGCCTCGCCCGCCCGCGACGCGGAGGAGATCGCGAGTCGGCTCGGCGCGCCGCTCTGGGCCGAGGACAAGTACGACGGGATCCGCGCGCAGCTCCACAAGCTGGGGCCCGAGGTCCGCCTCTTCAGCCGCGACCTGCACGACATCACGCGGCAGTTCCCGGACGTTGCCGGTGCCGCCGCGTCGCTGCCGTGGGACGGCATCCTCGACGGCGAGCTGCTCGCGATGGAATCGGGCACGATCCTGCCGTTCGCGCGGCTCCAGAACCGGCTCGGCCGCGTGGCCCCCTCCGCCGGGACGCTCGCCGCGGTCCCGGCCGGCTATGTGACGTTCGACGCGATCGCACTCGCGCCCAGCCCGGGCGAACCCGTCGCGCCGCTCCTCGACGTGCCGCTGGCCGAGCGACGGGCGCGCCTGGAGGCACTGGAGCTTCCCGACCGGATCGCGCTCGGCCATCTCGTCCACGTCGAGACGGCCGCCGAGCTCGACGCGGCCTTCGACGCGGCCCGCGCGCGCGGCAACGAGGGACTGGTGGTGAAGGATCCCGAGAGCGGGTACACGCCCGGCCGCCGGGGCCTGGCCTGGCTGAAGCTGAAGAAGGCGCTCGCGACGCTCGACTGCGTGGTGGTCGGTGTCGAGCTCGGTCACGGCAGGCGGCACGGCGTGCTGTCCGACTACACGTTCGCCGTGCGCGACGACCGGCCCGGGCGTGAGGGCGCGCTGGTGACGGTGGGCAAGGCGTACAGCGGGCTGACCGACGCCGAGATCGCCGAGATGACCCGCTGGTTCGAGGCGCACACGCTGAGGCGCCTGGGCAGGTATCGCCTGGTCGAGCCGACGATCGTCGTGGAGGTGGCGTTCGACCGGATCCAGCCGTCGGCGCGGCATGGGTCGGGGTACGCCATGCGGTTCCCGCGCATCGCGCGGCTGCGGCCCGACAAGCCGGCGAGCGAGGCCGACACGCTCTCGGCCGTCGCGGCACTGGCGAGCTGACGGCGGACCGCGCGCAGCGGACCCTCCGCCGGCCACCCTCGCCCGCTCGGCCGTCCCGTGCCGCGGAAGTGCCGAACGAGCGCACCATCTTCCCGTCGGGCGTGCGGTACCGCATACTCCCGAGATGGACCGACTCGTCTTCGGCCACGCGGAGGCGCACGCGCAGGCCCCGGACGTCGCCGCAGGCCGCCTGCGCCAGCTCGTCCTGTACACGGACACGTACGTGATCCGGGGTGCGCTCAGGACGATGGCCCGTCGCCTGACCGACGCGCTGAACACCGCCGAGGAAGGATTCTTCGTGCTCGAGGACGTCACGTTCGAGACGCACGGTGCCGGAGCGACGACCGAGCGTGCGGGGTACGCCCAGGTCAACCTGGCCACGGTCCTGTTCGCCCACGAGCCCGGCGATTCGATCGAGACGCTCCCGGAGCTCCGGACGGTCAAGGTCACCGAACGGGCGCTCGTCAGCCAGCCGCCGTTCCGGATCGTCGGCAACATCCACGTGCTGCCGGAGCGCAGCCTGCGTGACGCGCTGCAGGAGCTCGTCGGCCGCTTCGTCCCGGTGACCGACGCGACCTACTGGTCCGACGCGCTCGCGATCCCGCGCACCAGCGTCCCGATGCTCGCGTTCAACCACGAACGCTCCCAGATCCTCGCGCCGTACACGATCGGGTGACGCGCCGCGACATCCGCGGACCACCACGGACCGCCTCGGCGGCGGGATGGTCCCCGTCAGCGGTTGACCGGCAGGTCCATGCGCGCGCCCCACTCGGCCCACCCGCCGTCGTACACGGCGACGTCCGGGAAACCGACGAGGTTCAGCGCGAGCGCGACCTTGCTGGCGCCGATCCCGGCCGAGTCGTAGACCACGACGCGGCGCTCCCGCGAGAGCCCCGCCCGCCCGAAGATCGTGGAGAGTGGCTCCGGCGCGAGGAAGTGC
>JAJYGK010000004.1 GCA_021790715.1 Chloroflexota bacterium | reverse complement strand
GAGGCCCCGGCCGTGGCCGGGGCCTCGAGGGTTGCGAGGGGGCTGGCTCAGCCGCCGATCTTGAAGACGCTTGTGCCGCAGACCGGGCACTTGCCCTTCACGGCGTGCTTGCCGTTCTTCATCACGACCTGCTCGGGGTCCTTGACCTCGCGCTTGGCCTTGCACTTGACGCAGTACGCCTCAGCCATCGAGCGCTCCTCTCGCCGGTTCAGCCGGCACTCGTGACGGCCGTCGCCAGCGGCGAGCGCCGTCCCTCCATCCACCACTCACGCGCCGGGCTCCGACCACAGGCCGGGTCGCCAGTGCGTCGTTCCCGCCTCGCGGACCTGGCGGTCCATCTCGGCAAGGACCAGCAGGGCCTCCAGGCCCACGTCGATGCAGTCGTCCTCCCCTCGACCCCTTGCCTCTCCCTCCAGGAACTGGCCCGTGACGCGCTGGGCGAACACGGTGCAGACAACGCCGGCGCGGCAGCCCGCGAGCCCGGCGAGCACGAGGACCGCCGAGGCCTCCATCTCGAAGTTGACGACACCCTGCCGCCGCATCTCGTCCGCGAGACCGGGGAACCGGATCGGCAGCTGCGGGATGGGCCGGCCCTGCGGTCCGTAGAACCCGGGCGCGGTCGCCGTGATGCCGGGGTGGACGCGCGTGCCGTGCCGCGCGCCGGCCTCGAGGATCGCGGCGACGACGCGGTAGTCGGCGATCGCCGGGTATCCCTCGTGGACGTAATACGCGGTGGTCGCGTCGAGCCTGACCGCACCCGTGGTGACCACGAGCTCCCCGAGCCCGATGTCGTCGCGCAGGACGCCGCACGACCCGACGCGGACGAGCGTCGGGTGGTCCGTGATCGCCAGGATCTCGCCCATCACGATCTCGACGTTGTCGGTGCCGATGCCCGTCGAGACCGCGGAGATGCGGTGTCCCCGGTACGTGCCGGTGACGCTGACGAACTCGCGGTGGCGGCGCTGGACCTCGATCGTGTCGAAGCGGGCGGCGATCCGCTCGATTCGATCCGGATCGCCCGGGATGAGGATGTAGTCGGCAAGCTCGCCGGGCGCAAGGTCGATGTGGTACTGGCGACTGGTATCGGGCACGGCGAGACGCGGGTCCGCGTTCGGCAAGTCAACCTTCCTCGTGCCGCCTCCGCACGAACCGCGGGGCTGGCGCCGAGCATAGAGAAGCCGAAACGCGAGCGTCAAGCGAACGTGCGAGGGTCGCCGCCCGCCTGGCGCCCGCGTCGGCCATCGCTACTCGCGCCGCTGGCCGGCCGAGGCCGCGAGCAGCTGCCCGAGTCGGTCGACGATCCCGCCGCCCCGGCGCTCGCGCTGCTCGTCGAGCACGCGACGCGCAAGCACGAACGCGGTTGCCGCGCCGGCAAGCACGAGCAGGCCGAGGGCGGCCAGGAGCCAGGCCGGAACGCCGGGCAGGGGCACGGCCACCGGGCCGAGCCGGGCCTCGGCGACCTCCGCCAGCCCGCCGACGCCCGAGCCGGCGGCAGCACCATCCGGCGCCGTCGAGCTCGCGGCCACGATGGGGACCATCTCGCCCAGGCTCCCGACGCGCGCCACTGCCGTCGCGTCGCCGACCACGACCGAGGGGGCGTCGCCGGAGACGCGCTGCACGAAGCCGGTCACGTTCAGCACGTCGTCGCCCGCGATCACCTCCAGCAGCGACGAGGCGCTGCCGGTGAGGCGCACCTCGACGGTGCCCGACCCGTCGTCGAGCTCGAAGCCGTCGGCACGGACGGCCGAGACGGTGCCCCCGACCCGCACGAGCTCGCCGAGATGGGCGGCGACATCGGCGAGGTCGATGTCCGTCGCCGCCGCGCGGCCGGTGGCGTCCGTTCCGGACCGCGCGGATGCGGAGGTCCCGGCACCCGGGCCGCCGCCGGCCATGGGCGTTCCGGCGCCCGACGCGGCCGCGCTCGAACCCGAACCCGATCCGCCCGGACCGGTCGCGATGTCCGCCGGCGACCGCGGGAGCACGGCGAACCGTTGGTCCGTCGCGCTCGCGGCCGGCCGGCGCACGATGCCGATGACCGTCGCGTCCCGGCCCGCGACGAGCGCCGTCGAGGCGATCCCGCTGCGGCTCGTGCCCTGGATCGCGATCGTCGCCCCCGATGCGGCCGCGATCTCCGCCCGCCATGTCGACCCGTATCGCCGCACGGACGCGACCCGTCCCGCGACGCGGACGAGGCGCCACTCGTCGGACGCACCGGGAGCGTGGGCGAGCACCGCCGGCGTCGGCGCGGTGCCGTGGCGAAGCACGGTCGCGGACGTGGCCGCGAGCTGCGGCGCCCCGGCGTACGTCCCGACCTTCCCGGACACGCGCACCGCGTCGCCGACCGCGACCGACTGCCCGGCCGGCAGGCGGACGAGCAGGGCGCCGCTCGAGTCCTGCACGACGACCCGCCGGCCGTCGGTGTCGATGAACCCCGGCTCGGTGGTCACGACCGCCTCCACGGTGACGGAGGCGCCGCCGCGCGACCGGATCGAGACGATCGCCGACGGGGCCGCGGAGGGCGACGGGACGGGGCTGGAGGTCGTGCCCGTGCCGTCGTCCGCCGGCGGTTCCGCGAGCACCTCGACGTCGGCGGGCGTCCGCGGCCAGATCCGGTACCCGTCGGCCGCGCCGGACCGCGTCCAGCGCTGGCCGGCGATGCCGGTCACGCGGACGGATGCGCCCTTGCGGACGTCATCCGTGCAGGGCTGCCAGCACGAGACCGTGAGGCTGCCGGCGGCGTCCGCCAGCACGAGCGTCGCGGAACCCGACGTCGCCCGCGTCACCCGGGTGACGGAGCCGGACGCGCGGACGAGCAGTCCCTCGACGCCCTCGCCCAGGTCGGACGACCCGACGGCGCGGGGAGCAGGGACCGTGCCGGTTCCCGTGATCCGGACCGCGGACGCGGTCGAGACGATGATCTCGAGGACGCCCGAGCGCGTCGCGAGCTTGCCCGTCACCCTCGCGAGGTCGCCGCGGGCGAGGATCGGGGCGTCGCGGGTCGGGAGCAGGACCAGGATGCCCGCGGTCCCATCCTGCACCGCAACGGTCCGCAGGTCGAGGATCGCGCCGCTCTCGGACGTCACGATGCCCTCGACGGTCACGGTCGTGCCCGTCTTCAGCCGTCGCGCGGTCGCGATCGGGGTCGAGACGGGCGGCGTGGGAGTCGGCGAGGCCGACGGGGTCGGGGTCGGCGACGGGGATGGCGACGGCGTCGGCGACGGGCTCGGCGTCGGGGACGGCGTGGGGCTCGGCTCGGCTGTCGGCGTGGGCGACGGGGAGGGCGTCGGCTCGGGCACGGCGACCACGTCCGAACGATCGCGCACGTACAGCCGGTACCCGCCCGTGCCACTGCTCCCGCTGTCGTGCTGCCCGACGACGCCGGTGACGACGACGTCGGAGCCGGTGGGCAGGTCCGTCGTCGCGACATCGCTCGCCACCACGGCCACCACGCGGGCCGGTCCTGAGCCGTCGTCGACGTCCACGGCGAACCCGTCGGCGAGCGTGGTGCGGCCCGACTGGACCGTGCCCGCCACCGAGACGCGCCGGCCTTCCCACGGCTCCGAGACGGAACCGGTGGCGATCCGCGGTGGATCCCCGAGCGCCGCTGCCGGTGACGGAGCCATGTCGGACGCAGCGGCGACGCGCAGGATGCGCTGCCCATACCTGGTGTCGAGCGTGCCGCTCGCGCGGATGCCATCGCCGATCGACAGGGCAGGCCATGCCACCGCCAGGTGCAGGGCGATCCCGCCGGTCGCGTCCTCCACGAACGCCTCGAGGCCCGACTCGACGAAGCCGGGGGGCGTGGTGAGGATGCCCGCCACGATGGCCTGCTGGCCGTCGGCGAGGGCCCGTGCGGACGCGATCGCGATGACCGGCTCGGGTGTCGGAGAGGGTGTCGGCGTCGGGGGGGCCGTCGGAACCGGCGTCGGGGTCGGAGTCGGAGACGGGGTGGGCGTCGGCGTGGGGGCCGGCGTCGGGGTCGGAGTCGGAGACGGGGTGGGCGTGGGGATCGGAGTCGGCGTCGGCGTGGGGGTCGGAGTCGGCGTCTCGGTCGGCACGGGCGTGTCGCTGGGGACCGGTGTTGGGGCAGGCGTCGGCTCGGGGGTATCGGTCGGCGTCGGAGTCGGCTCCTGGCTCGGCGTGGGCTCGGCCGTGGCCGTCGGGGTCGGGGTCGCGGGGGGCGGCGGTGCGACCGGCGGGTCGGCCAGGTTCTGCGGCGTGGGCACCGACGACACGACGAAGTCGGCGGCGTTGTCGTTGGTGTCGCGCCCGTTGCCGTCGAGACCTGCGGGCAGCCGCTCCAGGCTCGATCCTGCGGGCGGCGCGGCGGCCGGGGTCCCCTCGACGAAGCCGTTGGCCGCGTCGCCCCAGCTCAGTGCGTCGATCGGAGCGCCGCCCGTGGGACGGAGGACGAGGCTCCCGCCGGTCGCGGAGAGCCCGCCCGAGTAGGTCGCGTCGGCACGGGACGCGTGGATCCCGCTTGCGTTGGCGAGCAGGAGGTGACGGCCCGGCTCGACGGCGACGCCGGCACTCCAGGCCACCTTGCGCGTCACGGTCGTCCCGGTCGACGTGACGTAGGCGAGCTCGAGGCCGGCCATGTCGACGGTCGCCGGCCCGGCGTTGTACAGCTCGACGAACTCGTCCGACGCGCTGGCCCCGCCGGTCTCCACCTCGCTCAGCAGGAGCGAGCCGGACGGTGGCCAGGTCGGCGTCGAGACGGTCGTCTCCACCGCCGCGGCAAGCCCCGCCAGGGCGAGAACGAGGACGGCGCCCGTGACGAGCGCCCCGCGACGGGTGCGCGGGCGACGCGAAGACTTCCGGCGTTCCATGGACTGCACCTCCGCGTGCCGGCGGTGCCGCCCGTTGTACCGCCGGTGACTGCACGCGCGATGCACGGCCGCTTACCCGCCACTTCGCCACGCGCCGGTCATCTCGCCGCAGGTGCCGCGGACCGACCGCACTGGGGTACCATTCCCGGGACCCGCCGAGCGCCGTGGCCGGGGTCACCGGAAGCCGGGCGCCGCCACGTTGCATGCCTCGCAGGCCCCGCACAGCAAAGGAGTCGACCGTTGGCCCGCGCAAAGATGACGGGGCGCACCGAAGCCCGCCGGCGCTACCGCGCGCTGCACCCCGCGGAGCCCCCGTCGACCGACAGCGTCGACGCGAGCGAGCCTGCGCGCGCGGCCGCAGGCGCTTCGAGCGGCGGGGCGCTCCTCACCGGCGGCGGGATCCGTCGCGTGCTCGCCGGGATCCATCCTCCCGATTGGCGCGCCGACATGCAGGCCCTTCCCGGCATCGTCCGCGCCAAACCCTGGATCCTTGTCCCGTACGTGCTCCTCCTGGTCGGCGCGGTCATCGCCGCGGTGATGCCTAAGAACGGGAGCAGCACGTCGATCCCCGCGATCTACGTGCAGCTGGCGTTCCTGCAGCCGACGCTGCTGTACTTCGCGGTGGGCTTCCTGGCGCCGCGCGCCGCATACCTGTTCGGCGGCCTCCTCGGCCTGCTGGGATCGCTGGTGTTCGTCGTGCTCGCCCTGGGAACCGTGGGCATGTTCGGCACGCTCGCCTCGATGACGGTCGGCGAACGCCTCGCGTACTCGGGCTGGCAGTTCCTGCAGTTCCTGCTGACCGGCACGATCTTCGGCTGGTTCGCTGCCTGGTACCGCGACTGGCTGCGGCGTTCGCAGGAGCGCAATCGTGCCCAGTCCGAGGCGAAGAAGCGCGAGCAGCGGCGACAGGCCCGCCGCTCGGAGACCAGGCGGGCGCACTGACCCGGTCGATCCACCGGCAGCAACCGGATCGACCCTCACACGAACGGAACCGGGACGAGTGGCCTCGTCCCGGTTCCTGCATCTGCCATGGGTCCAGGCGGCGTCCGCTCGCACGCGGCGCCGCCGCGGTTCAGTACCAGCCGTAGCTCTGCTCGTGCCTCCAGGCACCGCAGGCCGTGCCGTACGCCGACGCGATGTACGAGAGCCCCCACTTGACCTGCGTCAGCGGGTTGATGCGCCAGTCCCAGCCGGCCGCTGCCATCTTGCCCGCCGGAACGGCCTGCGGGATCCCGTAGGCGCCGGTGCGCAGGTTGTAGGCAAGCGGATCCCAGTGCGACTCGCGGGTGAACAGCCAGTCGAGGCAGGCGAACTGCCCGGATCCGATGCGCGACAGGGCGTACGCGCGGGCCGTGGCCACGGACGGCACCGCGACAGTCACCGACACCGGCCGTGGGGTCGGAGTCGGACGCGGAGTGGGTCTCGGGGCGGCCGCGCGCACCACCGGGACCCGCGTACGGGTGGACGCGACGACGCGGTGCGCCGTCGGCGTGGGGGTCGCGCGCGGCGTCGCGCGGGGGCTCGCAGTGGGCGTCGCAGCCGGGCTCGAGCCGGCCGTCGCCCGCACCGCGGGACCCGATCGCTCGAGGAACACGGCCGGTTCGATCGCCTGCGATTCGGTCGCCTGCGATTCCACCGACTGGGATCCAACCGACTGCGCTCCGACTGCATCCAGCGCTGGCCACGCGGTGGCCATGGGTATCTCCTCCACGCCGAGGAGGGCCATCGCGGAACCCGGATCTGGCTGAACGTGTCGCGCTGGTACCGACGGAGGTGGTGTTGATTCGGCGGCGGTTGCAGCGCCGAACACGGCGGTCGCGCCTGCCACGGTTGCGATCGCGGTCGCGAGACACAACGGCAGGCTGGCACGCGCTGTCTTCACTGGCAGCTCCTTACCTTCGGCATCGCTTCCTGCCGATTGCGCCCCGCCAGCACGGGGGCGCACCGGGTACACGCGCGGTCAGACAGGCCCTCTCGACCGACCGCTGCGCGATGACGCGATGCTGCACTGGCGACCCTGCACCGGACCTCCCTCGGTCGCGCCGTTCGTGAGGCGCGAGGCGGACGAAGTGTGCCCACCCGGTCAGCGCGGGGTCTGTTTCGCGCGCTCCTTGTAACGGCTGACGCGCGAAGACGTCAACCCCATTACACCACACTCAAGGCTTCCGCAACGGAATCCGGTCCGGCTGCAAGGCCCGGCAGTCACGCAGGCGGCGTCCGAGGCGCGCTTCCAGGCGGGGAGTTCCGGCGCGGCCGGGTCCTCGTGCGCAGGCATTCCGTGCGGCGCGCCTACCCTCTCCGCAGCCCGGAGTACCCCTGCGCGCGGACGCCCGCAGGCATTCCGGGACCGCCGGCCGCACGTGCCACGTCCGGCAGCGCGCGCACGTCGTGCGCGACGACGTTCACGACGTTCGCCTCGCGCTGCAGCATCCCGTCCACCCAGAGCAAGGCGTGGCGCCGGACGATCGACCGGAACCGCGCCCATCGATCCGGCCACAGCGTGACGTTCACCATCGCGGTCTCGTCCTCCAGTGCGAGGAAGACCGTGCCGCGCGCCGTCATCGGGTGCTGGCGCGTCACGACCAGGCCGGCGATCCGGACGCGGCCGGGATGCAGATCGGCGAGGCGGGCGTTGGGGACGACGCCGAGCGTGTCGAGCGCGGGGCGGAACAACTCGACCACCTGCCGTCGTGCATCGAGCGAGAGGATCGCGTAGCTGTCGGCCAGCCGCTCCAGCTCCGTGGGCGGCGGCAGGTCGGGCGCATCGGTCGGCGGCAGGCGCAGGTCGAGCACCTCGGGTACGGCGGGCGCGGCCGACGCGGTGGGCGCGGTGGGCGGGGCGAGTACCTCGGGCACGGCGGGTACGGTGGGCGCGGTGGCCGCGGC
>JAJYGK010000152.1 GCA_021790715.1 Chloroflexota bacterium | reverse complement strand
CGACGTGCGAGAGATGCACTTCGTCGACGGCCGTGAGCGCATCACGTCCTTCCACTGCGCCGTCCGCATCCGCCACCGGGGGCCGCTGGTGCCGGCCACCGCGCATCCGCCGGCGGGCGAAGGGGGCGGCGCGCGTTCCGGTTCCTCCCTGGGTGCCTGGACCATCGAGGTCGATGCGCCCGTCTGGGCACCCGCCCCGGGCCAGGCGGCCGTGCTGTACGACGGCGACGAGGTGATCGGCGGCGGCCGGATCGCCGCACCCTGATCGGAGGCCGGCGATGCTTCGGCGTGCGGCGTGGCTGGCCGGCATCGCGGTCGCGCTGATCGTCGCCGTCTTCGGGTACCTCGTCGGCACGGCGCTCGTCGCGCCCGTCACGAGCGCGAACGTCCCGGCGTCGTGCACCGGCGCGGAGTCCCTGCTGCCGGCAGGCCACGCCGTCCAGGTCCCCGGTGTCGGTGTCGGGACGCTCCTGGCCACCGACGGCGCCACGTCGGTCGTGGTCGTGGGCGCCGGGGGCCACGTCCCCCGCGGGGGCACTGCCTACATCGTCGGCGACTCCGGCGAGCACGCGACGCGGGGTATCCCGCTCGCGAGCGACGCCGTGGTCGCCACCATCGGCGGCGGCCTCGTGTTCCTGTTCGACGACAAGATCGGCTACGTGCTCCGCGCCTCGGACGGCGAGCCGCTGCACTATCTCTTCGAGTCCGACAACTACCGGGGTCTCTACACCTCCGGGGGCGCACGGTACCTGCAGCTGACCGCCGAGATCACGGCGGTCGGCCTCGACGGACAGGTCTTCTCGCGTCGCGATCTCGCGTTCGCCGGCATCGCCGACGGCTGCTACTTCCCGGCGCCGCGCACCTGAGCCCGGACGAGGCATGCGGCGTTTCGCGGGCATACTGCTGGCCCGTTCTCGCCGAGGAGATTCCGATGCGCAGCGTGACCTATTCGATGGGCGTCTCACTCGACGGCTACATCGTCGGGCCGGACGGCGGCTTCGACTGGACCGCGCCCGACGGGGAGGTCTTCCGCTTCTGGATCGACGAGATCCGAGGGGTCGGCGTCCACCTGATGGGCCGCCGGCTGTACGAGACGATGTTGTACTGGGAGACGGCCGACCAGGACCCAGGGCTCGGCGCCGACGAGCTCGAGTGGGCCGCGCTCTGGAAGCCGCTCCCGAAGGTGGTCTTCTCCACGACGCTCGCGGCGGTCGAGGGCAATGCGCGCCTGGCCTCGGGCGGCATCGCGGAGGAGATCGAACGGCTGCGCGCCGAGCCCGGGGACGGCGAGATCGCGATCGGCGGCGCGACGCTCGCCGCCGACGCGGCCGCCCTGGACCTGATCGACGAGTACCGGGCCATGGTCTACCCGGTGCTGGTCGGCGGTGGGACTCCCTTCTTTCCCCGGCGCGAGCGCCGGGTGGATCTCGAGCTCGTCGAGACCCGCACCCTCGGCTCGGGCGTCCTCTATCTCCGCTACCGCGTGGTGCGCTAGCTCCCTCCCTCGTGTGCCCGGGTGGGAGAATCGGGGTGTGGCTGGGATGGCACCGTTCCCGGGCGCCATGCGACCAGCACGGCGGGTATTCGGAAGGAGCGAAAGGATGCGTCGGGTGCTGGCTGCGCTTGCAGCCCTCGCCCTCCTCTGGTTCGCCGGCGCGCCCCGCATGCGACGCCTGCGCGATCTCGACGCGGCACCCCCGCCTCGGGACCGGCGGCCCGATCGGGCGATGGGACGACGGGCGCCCCGGATACGACGTCGATCTGCGGACCCGCCGTCCGTCTCCTGAACCCGCCGTCTGGTCCTGCGACCGGGTGCCTGCCCGACCCGGGCCCTTCGCGCGGCGTCCCCGGCCCGATACGATCATGGGGTGGAGAACGCTGCCGCCGTCCTCGAGCTCGGCATCCTGCTGCTGGCCGCCGTCGGCCTGGGCTGGCTCGCCCGGCGAATCGGCCTGCCCGCGGTCGTCGGCTACCTCGCGCTCGGCCTCATCGTCTCGCCGTTCACGCCCGGTTTCGCTGCCGACCGCCACCAGGTCGGACTGCTCGCCGACGTCGGCGTCGTCCTGCTGCTGTTCGAGGTGGGGATCGAGGTCGATATCCTGCGCCTCCGGCGCGAGCAGCACTCCCTCTTCTGGGCCGCGCCCCTCCAGATCCTCCTGACGACGCTCCTCGCCGGCGCGGCCGTGCTGGCGGCCGGGGTCGAGCCGATCGCCGCGGCCACGCTGGGCCTGTGCGTCGCCATGTCGTCGTCCGTCGTCGTCGTGAACATCGTGCGCAGTCGTCGGCGGACGACGGACCCGGCGACCGAGGAGGCGCTGCTGGGCTGGAGCATCCTCCAGGACGTGACGGGCGTGGCGCTGGCGATGGCCTTCCTGGCCGCCCTCGACGCGCGCGCCCGGCCCCTGCCGCTCGCGCTCGCCGGGCTCGGGCTGTTCATCCTCATCGCGGTCGTCGTCGCCTGGCTGCTGCCGCGCGCCGCCTGGCACGTGCGCGAGCAGCACGACCTCTTCCTCATCACGTCGGTGGGCTCGGGACTGGCCATCGCCGGTGTCGGGGCCGTCGTCTTTTCGGTGCCGCTCGCGCTGGCCGCGTTCGTGGGCGGCCTGGCGATCTCGGAAGGCCCGACGACCCGCGAGATCCGGCTCCGCCTGCTGCCGTTCCGCGACCTGCTCGCGGTCCTCTTCTTCGTCGGGATCGGGATGCTCCTCGACCCCGCACTGCTCCTGCGAGGACTGCCCTGGCTCGCGCTCTTCCTCCTGCTGATCGTGGTGACGAAGAGCGGCGTCGCCTTCCTGCTGGCGCGCCTGTCCGGCCTGCCGCGCCCGCTGCAGCTCGCCACGTCGCTGGGGCAGATCGGCGAGTTCAGCTTCGTGCTCGCGTCGACCCTGCTGGCCGCCGGCGCGATCGCGGACCACGTCTACGTCGCCCTGGTGGCGGCCGTCGCCATCTCGATCGGTGCCAGCGCGGTCCTCGCCCGATCGGCCGGCCGCAGGCCGAACGTCGCCCGGGACGGCCGGCTCGAGCCAACGGGCTGAGGCCGACCATTGCCCGGGGCGGCCGGCTCGGAACCCTGGCGGAGGCCCGCCGTCGCCGGGTCGGGCCGCCCGGTCGCAGGCCGTTATCCTGTGACCCGTGCCGACCCTCGATCCCGCCATGGTGCTTGCCGTCCTCGTGGGCGTGCTGAACCTGGCGCTGTTCGTCATGCTCGGGGGAGAGGCGCGCGGCCGGCTGCCCTTCCTGCTCGTGGCCGCGGTCCTCGGCGCCTACGCCGGCCAGGCACTCGGGGCGCGCCTGGGCGATCCCATCCGGATCGGCGATTTCGGGTTGCTGAGTTCCTCGGCCGTCGCGTGGGTCGGGATGGCGATCGTCGCGATCGTGAGCACCCTCGGGCCGAGCAGGCAGGCGTGACCGGACCCGCACGAAGGGCCCGTGCTGCGGCCCGCGTGCGCGGCGCGCCCGTGGTCCCAGATCGTGGCCCCGGCGGGCCGACGTGGACCCCGGATTTCCGTGCGTTCCGCGTCGCTCCATGAACCAGTTTCTACGGTACCGTTAGCGGGATGCCCGATCGTGATACCCGGATCGTCCCGCTCTCCTCGGACGAGATCCGGCGCCGCTTCCTCGCGTTCTTCGCCGAGCGCGGGCACGAGGTCGTGCCCGGTGCGAGCCTCGTGCCGGCCGGCGACCAGACGCTCCTGTTCACGAACGCCGGGATGGTCCAGTTCAAGGACATCTTCACGGGTCGTCAGCCGCGCACGTACGCCCGCGCGACGGACGTCCAGCGCTGCCTGCGCGTCGCCGGCAAGCACAACGACTTCGAGGAGGTGGGCCGGACCCCGCGGCACCACACGTTCTTCGAGATGCTCGGGAACTGGAGCTTCGGCGACTACTTCAAGCGCGAGGCGATCCACTGGGCCTGGGAGCTCCTGACCGAGGGGTTCGGGATCCCGGGCGAACGCCTGGCGGCGACCGTCTACACCGACGACGACGAGGCCTACGCCGTCTGGCGCGAGGAGATCGGCCTGTCGCCCGAGCGGATCGCGCGCTGGGGCAACGTGGACGCCGGGGACGACAAGAACTTCTGGCGCATGGCCGAGACCGGCCCGTGCGGCCGCTGCAGCGAGATCCATTTCGATCGCGGGGCCGAGTTCAGCGAGGGGCCCGAGTGCGTCCCGGACCACTCGGAGACGTGCCCGCGCTGGCTCGAGGTCTGGAACCTCGTCTTCATGGAGTTCGACCAGCAGCCCGACGGCCGGCGGGAGCCGCTCCCGTTCCGCAGCGTCGACACCGGCATGGGCCTCGAGCGCCTGGCGAGCGTCGTCCAGGGCGTCCCGTCGAACTACGACACGGACCTCTTCACGCCGATCCACGCCCGCATGCGCGACCTGCTCGGCCACGATCCGGAGGAGTTCGAGGCGGAGCGCTTCAGCTACCAGGTCATCGCCGACCACTCGCGCGCCGCCACGTTCCTGATCTCCGACGGGGTTCTGCCCTCCAACGAGGGCCGCGGGTACGTGCTGCGGCGGATCGTGCGACGCGCGGTGCGCCACGGCCGGCTCCTCGGCCGGCGCGAGCCGTTCCTGGCGCAGACCGCCGACGTCGTGATCGACGTCATGCGCGACGCGTACCCGTACCTCGTGGAGCAGCGGCCGGCGATCCTCGAGGCGCTCCGGCGCGAGGAGACGCAGTTCGCCCGGACGCTCGAGTCCGGCACGGTCCACCTGGAAGAGGCGCTGGCCGGCCTCGGCGTCGACGTGCCCGGGAGTCGTGTCGTCGGGCGCCGTCCGGAGACGCTCCCCGTCGATGCGCCCGTGCTCGACGGCGGCGTGGCGTTCCGCCTGCACGACACGTACGGTTTCCCGATCGACCTCACCGTCGAGCTGGCCGCGGAGTACGGCGTGGCCGTGGACCGGATGGGCTTCGACGAGGCGCTCGAGGAGCAGCGCACCCGCTCCCGGGCCGGGGCGAAGGGCGAGCTGAGCCGCCTGGCGCAGCAGGCCAGCCTCCTCGAGTCGATCCTGCGGCGCAGCGGCGAGACGACCTTCGTCGGGTACGAGACCACGGGCTCGGAGGCGCGGGTCGTCGCGCTCGTGCGGGACGGGACGGAGTACGGCGAGCTGACCGGTTCGGCCGAGGCGGAGGTCCTGCTCGACCGGACGCCGTTCTACGCCGAGGGTGGCGGGCAGGTCGGCGACCGCGGGACGCTGTCGGTGGAGGGACGGGTCGTCTTCGAGGTCGAGGACACCCAGAAGCCGGTGGGCCAGCTCCACGTGCACCGGGGACGGCTCGACGGGACGCTCCGGGTCGGGGATCTCGTGGACGCGCAGGTGGACGCGCGGCGGCGGGCGAGCATCATGCGCAACCACACGGCCACGCACCTGCTGCACCGGGCCCTGCGCAACGTCGTCGGGCCCTCGGCGCGGCAGGCGGGCTCGCTCGTCGCGCCCGACTACCTGCGCTTCGACTTCCCCCTGGACCGGGCCCTGACCGCCGAGGAGACGGCCGCCATCGAGGCCGAGGTGCGCAGGGTCATCCGCGACGACCGCCCGGTGAGCATTGCCCGCGTGCCGATGGCGGAGGCGCTGGCGGCGGGGGCCGACGCGTTCTTCGACGAGAAGTACGGCGCGGTGGTGCGGACGGTGGCGGTGCAGGACTACAGCCGCGAGCTGTGCGGCGGCACGCACTGCCGGGCGACCGGACAGATCGGATCGTTCTTCGTCACCGCCGAGCGCTCGATCGGCTCGGGGATGCGGCGCATCGAGGCCGTCACCGGCGAGGCAGCGGACGCGCTCGTGGCCGCGCGTTTCTCGCTGCTGGCCCGCACGGCCGAGACGCTCGGAGCGCAGGACGAGGCGCAGGTGCCGGCGCGCGCCGCCGAGCTCCAGGCGCGCGTGAAGGAGCTGGAGCGGCGGATCCGGGAAGGCGCCGCGGCCGGGGCGGCCCGTCCGGCCGACGTGGCCCGGACGGCGGCGGAGGTCGACGGGATCCGGGTCGCGGCGTACGCCGGGCCGTTCGAGGACCAGGAGCAGATGAAGCGCTGGGCGCGCGATCTGCGCGGGGCGCTGGGATCGGGCGTGGTCGCGGTCGGGATGGAGGCAGACGAGCCGGTCCTCTTCGTCACCGTCAGCGACGACCTCGTCGACCGGGTCTCGGCGGCCGACCTGGTGCGCGCCGGCGTGCCCGCGATCGAGGGGCGGGGCGGCGGCCGGCCGGCGATGGCACAGGGTCGCGGCGCACGGCGCGCGGGACTGGGCGAGGCACTCGAGCGGGTGCGTGCCGCCGTGGCGGCCGCACTCGACGGGAGCGCCTGAGCGCGATGTCGTTCTGGCGCCGGCTGCTCGGACGGAACGCGGAGGCGGCACCTGCCGCCTGCACCGCGCTCGACGTCGGCACCGAGTTCGCCAAGGCGCTCGCGTTCGAGATCGACGAGGCCGGCCACGCCAATGTGCGCGGCGTCGGGCGCCAGCGCCAGGGCCTCGCGCACATGCAGTCCGGGACGGTCGCGGACATCGCGGCCGTCGTCGACAACTGCGCGGCGGCGCTCCAGGAGGCCGAGGAGATGGCCGGCTTCCGGCCCAGCCAGGCCGTCGTGGGGATCGCCGGTGAGCTCGTGAAGGGCTTCACGACGACCCTCTCCCAGGAGCGCAAGCGGCCCGACCAGCCGATCAGCGAGGCCGAGCTGCAGCACCTCATCGACGGGGTGCAGCGGGAGGCGCTGCGGGAGGCGGAGCGCGCGGTCACCTGGGAGACGGGGCTGCCGAACGTCGACGTGCGCCTGGTGCACGCGGCCGTGACCGGGGCCGCGATCGACGGCTACCCCGTCACGAACCCGGTCGGGTTCCAGGGCCGCCACGTGCGGATCTCGATCTTCAACGCGTTCGCGCCCCTCGTGCACCTGGGGGCGCTGCAGAGCGTCGCCGCGCAACTCGACCTGGAGCTGCTCGCCGTCGTCGCCGAGCCGTTCGCCGTCGCGCGCTGCCTGGGCGGCGACCAGGTGCAGCAGTCGGGCGGGCTGTTCGTCGACGTCGGCGGCGGGACCACCGACGTCGCGCTCGTGCGGGCCGGCGGCATCGAGGGGACGCGCATGTTCGCGCTCGGCGGTCGCGCGTTCACCAAGAGCCTGGCGGACCAGCTGGGCGTGCCGTTCCAGCGCGCCGAGGCGGTCAAGATCGACTATGCGCGGGGCCTGGACGTCCCGGACCGGGACCGGGTGGCGGCGGTCGTCGCGGAGGACGTCGCCGTCTGGTCGGCCGGCGTCGAGCTGGTCCTCGAGGAGCTGTCGGCCGGCGATCTGCTGCCGGGACGCATCTACCTCTGCGGCGGCGGTGCCGGGCTCCCCGAGGTCCAGGCTGCGCTGCGCGACGCCGGGTTTGCCAGGCGGCTCCCGTTCGCGCGTCCGCCCGAGGTGACCGTCGCGGCGCCCGGTGAGGTCCGCGGCGTCGTCGACCAGACCGGCCTGCTCGTCGACCAGCAGGACGTCACGCCGATGGGCCTCGCCTACCAGGCGGTGGAGATGGCATCGGAGGAATCGACCCTCGACGCCGCGCTCCGACACGTGCTGCGCGCCATGAAGGTGTGAGGCAGACTGGACGCCGATGGCGATCCATTACCTCGACGTCGACGACGAGGTCACCACCGCGGTCGCGCGCCTCCGGGCGTCGATCGAGCCGCACGTTGCGCTCGTGCTGCCGCCCGGATCGCGGGTGGCCACGAGCCGGATCAACTTCCGGCTGCTCGCCCGCGAGGCGGCGCTCCGCGATCGGCGGCTCGCGATCGTGGCGCCGGAGGCCGCGGTGCGGTCG
>JAJYGK010000154.1 GCA_021790715.1 Chloroflexota bacterium | reverse complement strand
CGGCTGCGGCGGGGCGCGCGGCGCCGCCCTGGGCCGCCTGGCCGGCGGGGGTGCCGGCGGGCGCGCGCTGACCGGGGCCGGGCAACGGCTGCGCCATCGGGGCGGGTTCCTCGTGCACGACGTTGACGTGGAAGATCGTGCCGGCGACCTGGTGCTGGATCAGGGCGCGCAGCTCCTCGTACAGCGAGAACGCCTCCTTCTTGAAGGCGTTCAGGGGATCCTCGCCGCTGTAGCCGCGGAGGCCGATGCCGCGCCGCATGTCGTCGAGCTCGGTCAGGTGCTCGACCCACAGTGCGTCGATCGCGCGCAGCAGCACGATCCGCTCGACGAGCGCCCAGGTCTCGGCGCCGTGCTCCTCCTCGAGCGCCTGGAGACGGGCGTCGGCGAGGTCGCGCAGGTGCTGCTCGACGGCCGAGCGGTTGCCGATGTCCCACAGTTCGTCGGCCGTGGTCCCGTCGCCGCTGAGGCCGAGCGTCTTCACCGACGCCGCGAGCGCGTCGAGGTCCCACAGGGACGGGTCCTCGCCGGCGAGGTGGCGCTCGACCATCGCGCCGACCTCCTCGTCGAGGAACGCCTGCACGGTGGCGGTGAGGTCCTCGTTGCGCAGGACCTTGTCGCGCTCCGCGTAGATCGTCTCGCGCTGCTTGTTGATGACGTCGTCGTACTCGACGACGCGCTTGCGGATGTCGAAGTTGTACCCCTCGACCCGGGTCTGCGCGCTCTCGATCGTCTTCGACACGAGCTTCGACTCGATCGCGACGTCCTCCTCGAGCCCCATGCGCTCCATGAGCCCGGCCACCCGGTCGGACGCGAAGCGCTTCATGAGGTCGTCCTCGAGGGAGAGGTAGAAGCGCGAGGAACCGGGATCGCCCTGGCGTCCCGCGCGGCCCCGGAGCTGGTTGTCGATGCGGCGGGCGTCGTGCCGCTCGGTGCCGATGATGTGCAGCCCGCCGGCCTCGACGACGCGCCCGTGTTCCTCCTCGCACTGCGCCGTCGCGTCGTCCAGGGCGGCCTGGTAGACCTCCGCCGGCGCGTCGGCCGGGTTGATCCCCTTCCGGTGCAGCGCCTCGGACGCGAGGCCCGCCGGGTCGCCGCCGAGCTTGATGTCGGTGCCGCGGCCGGCCATGTTGGTCGAGATCGTGACGGCGCCGGCGCGCCCGGCCTGCGCGACGATGCCCGCCTCGCGCTCGTGGTACTTCGCGTTGAGCACCTCGTGCGGGACGCCCCGCTTCCGGAGCATGTCCGAGAGGACCTCGCTCTTCTCGACGCTGACGGTGCCGACGAGAATGGGCCGGCCCTGCTCGCGGAGCTCATCGATCTCGTCGATGAGCGCGGTGAACTTGCCCTGCTCGGTCCGGTACACGAGGTCCGGCATGTCGTCGCGGACCATCGGCCGGTGCGTGGGGACCTCGGTGACCTCGAGGTTGTAGATCTTGTGGAACTCCTCGCCCTCGGTCATCGCGGTGCCCGTCATGCCGGCGAGCTTGTGGTAGAGGCGGAAGTAGTTCTGGAACGTGATCGTCGCCAGCGTCACCGACTCGCGCTGGACGCGCAGCCCCTCCTTCGCCTCGACCGCCTGGTGGAGGCCCTCCGACCAGCGCCGGCCCGGCATCTGGCGCCCGGTGAACTCGTCGACGATGACGATCTCGCCGTCCTTGACGATGTAGTCCCGGTCGCGCTTGTAGAGCGCGTGCGCCCGCAGCGCCTGCTCGAAGTGGCGCGCCAGCCGGGGATCGGCGTCGAAGAGGTTCTCGATGCCGAGGAGCTTCTCGATCTTGTCGATGCCCTCCTCGGTGGGCGAGACCGCCTTCTCCTTCAGGTCGAGGAAGTAGTCGCCGCCCTCCTCGGCGCCCTCGGGGCGGGGCTTGAGGCGCGGCACGAGCCGGGCGAAGCGGTAGTAGAGGTCGGCCGATTCCTCGGCCTGCCCGCTGATGATGAGCGGGGTGCGCGCCTCGTCGATGAGGATGTTGTCGACCTCGTCGACGATCGCGAAGTAGCGCTCGCGCTGCACGCGCTGGTTGAGCTCGACCACCATGTTGTCGCGCAGGTAGTCGAAGCCGAACTCGTTGTTGGTGCCGTACGTGACGTCGGCCGCGTACGCCTCCCGCCGCTCGACCGGGCGCAGGTGCAGGAGCGTCTCGTCGCTGGTGCGGTAGTCGGGGTCGTACACGAACGCCGCGTCGTGCTGGATGATGCCGACCGAGAGCCCGAGGCCGTGATAGATGGGCCCCATCCACTGCGGGTCGCGCTTGGCCAGGTAGTCGTTGACCGTGACGATGTGCACGCCGCGGCCGGACATCGCGTTGAGGGCGGCGGCCAGCGGCGCGACGAGGGTCTTGCCCTCGCCGGTCTTCATCTCGGCGATCTTGCCCTGGTGCAGCACGACGGCGCCCAGGATCTGGACGTCGAAGTGGCGCATCCCGAGCTTGCGCCGGCTCATCTCGCGGCCGGCGGCGAAGACCTCCGGCAGGACGCCGTCCAGGACCTCGCGCAGCCGCTCGAGGTCGGCCTTCTCGCGCTCCTTGCGCAGCTCGGCACGGTGCTCGGAGTCCGGGTGCTCGAGCTCGTCCTCGGACGGCTCCGTGGGGGCGGCGTCCTCGGCCACCTCCGCGCGGACGTCCACCATCCGCTGGCGGATCTCCTCGTCGGAGAGCGCCTGGAACTCCTCTTCGAGCGCGTTGGCCTGATCGACGAACGGTTGGATGCGTTTCAGCTCGCGCTCGTTGGAGTCGACGAACCGGGACAGGAAATTCAGCATGGAAGCTCAAGTATAGGGTGTGGGAGAGGCCGACTTCCCCCGCCCGGTGGACGGCGTGCGGCCGGCCGGGGGGCGGACCGGATGGGCCGGTGCTCCCCGCCGGGATCCCGGCGCCGCCTAATGCCAGAAGCCGATCCCGTACCCCACGAGCAGGATCACGAACGTCAGCACCGCGAGCCCGCCGAAGAAGAGGACGCCGCTCAGCGCGTCCACCGGCCGCGCGTCGGTGTTCGCGAGCCGCGGCAGGTTCCAGCGCCGCGACCGCAGCTGCGTCCGGTAGTCGCGGCCGGGATCGCCGCTCGGCTCGAGGCCGTTCGGGCCGGGCTGGTAGAGCTTCAGAGACACCGTTCACCTCGCGTCGCTCCGACGCCCGTCGTCGCGTCCGCCGCCGACTCTTCCGCCTCGGACGACGCCGCCTCGGACGACGCCGCGTCGTCCCACAGCAGCATCTCCTCGACCAGGTTGAGCTCGCTCGAGAAGAGCGCGCCCACCGACTCGCCGAGATGGATGCGCCGGATCGCCTCGCCGATGAGCGGGGCGACCGAGAGGGTCCGGATCTGCGGGATCTGCTTGTGCGGCGGCAGCGGGATGGTGTCGGTCACCACGACCTCGCGGACCCCCGAGCCGGCGATGTGCTCGACCGCGTGGGCGGACAGGACCCCGTGCGTCGCGCACGCGTAGATCTCGTCGACGTGCTCGCGCTGCAGCGCCCGGGTGATCTCCATCAGCGTGCCGGCCGTGTCGATCTCGTCGTCGACGATGATCGCCCGCCGCCCGCGGACCTCGCCGATCACGCGCAGCACCTCGGCGCGGTCGAGGTTGCCGACCCGCCGCTTCTCGATGACGGCCAGCGGCGCGTCGAGCAGCTCGGCGAAGGCGCGGGCCCGCTTTGCGAACCCGAGGTCGGTGACGACCACCAGGTTGTCGAGCCCCTTCTTCCGGAAGTAGTTCGACAGCATGTGGACGGCCGTCAGCTCGTCGACCGGGATGTTGAAGAAGCCCTGGATCTGGCCCTGGTGCAGGTCCATCGTCAGGAGGCGGTCGGCGCCGGCGACCGAGATCATGTCGGCGATCAGGCGCGCCGTGATGGGGACGCGCGGCTGGTCCTTCTTGTCGGACCGCCCGTAGGCGTAGTACGGCACGACGGCCGTGATGCGCCCCGCGCTCGCCCGCTTGAACGCGTCGATCATGACGAGCAGCTCCATGATCGACTTGCTCACCGGCGAGCAGGTGGGCTGAATCAGGAAGACGTCGCGGTCGCGGACGTTGTCCAGGATCTTGACGAAGATGTTCTCGTTGGCGAACTCGAAGACCTCCGCCCGCCCGAGGTCCATCTTCAGGTAGCGGCAGATGCTCCGCGCGAGATCGGGGTTCGCGTTCCCGGTGTAGACGTCGAAGCGCTCGACGTAGACGCTGGTGTCGCGCGAGCCGAACGCGCTCACGACACGAGCGCCCCGCCGGTGCGCGATCCGCGACCGACTGTCAAGGCGTTCACCGACTCACTGCTCACCGTCTGTTCCGCGTGCCCGGGCGGGGGCGCCTGCGTCCGCCGGAGCGGAGCCATTGTCGCCCATGGCCCGATGTTCCGCCAGCCCGGCCCGGAAGACCGCGATCCCGGCCACCTCGTCGCCCGCGTTGAGGCGCATGACGATGACGCCCCGTGCCCCGGCCGAGTAGCGGTTGATGGACGCGACCTCGGTGCGGACCACCTGGCCGCCCCGGCTGATCAGCAGCAGCTCCTCGTCCGTCTCCTCGACCTGCTCGACCGCGGCGACCTCGCCGGTCTTGCGGCCCTCGAGCGCGATGAGCTGGACGCCCTGTCCCCCGCGATGCTTGCGCCGGAACTCGGAGAGGCGGACGCGCTTGCCGTAGCCGGTCTTGGTCAGCACGAGGAGGTCGGCGTCGTGCTGCACGACGCTCATGCCCACCACGTGGTCGCCCTCGCGGGCGAGCCGGATCCCGATGACGCCGGCGGCCACGCGACCCATCGGGCGCACCTCCGCCTCGGCGAAGCGTGCCAGCTTGCCCTGCGCGGTGGCCAGGATGATGTCGTCGCGGCCGGTGGTCACCTCCACCCAGGCCAGCTCGTCGTCGTCCGCGAGCGTGATCGCGATGATCCCGCTGGAACGGACCTTCTCGAACTGCTCGAGGGGAGTCTTCTTGATGATCCCCTTGCGGGTGGCCAGGACCAGGTAGCCGCCGCGGTCGAAGCTGGGGAGCGTGATGGTCGCCGTCGGCACCTCGCCCGGCTCGACCTGCACGCCCTCCAGGTTGATGATCGGCATCCCCTTGGCCGTGCGGCTGGCATCGGGGACCTGGTGGACCTTCGAGCTGAAGACGCGGCCGCGGTTCGTGAAGAAGAGCGCCCAGTCGTGCGTGTTGGCCACGAGCAGCGAGTCGAGCGCGTCCTCCTCGACCGTCCGGGCGCCGATGATCCCCTTCCCTCCCCGCGCCTGGCGCCGGTAGGTCGCCAGCGGCTGGCGCTTGATGTAGCCGCGGCCGCTGATCGTGATCACCACGTCCTCGTCGGCGATCAGGTCCTCGTCGGTCATCTCGCGCGACGCGTCGTCGGCGATCCGCGTCCGGCGCTGGCCGGCGTACTTCGTGCGCAGCGTCCGCAGCTCGTCGCGGATGATCTCGTCGATGCGGCGCGGGTTCGCAAGGATGTCCTCGAGCTCGCCGATGAGCTCGATCACCTGGCGGTACTCGTCCTCGATCTTCTGGCGTTCCAGGGCGGCCAGGCGGGCCAGGCGCATGTCGAGGATCGCCTGGGCCTGGAGCTCCGAGAGGTCGAAGCCGCTCATGAGCGCCTGCCTCGCGGCGTCGACGTCGCGCGACTCCCGGATGGTGCGGATGACCGCGTCCAGGTTGTCGAGCGCCTTCTTCAGGCCCTCCAGGATGTGGGCGCGCTCGCGGGCCCGGGCCAGGTCGTACTCGGTCCGCCGGCGCACCACGTCGCGCCGGTAGTCGATGTAGTGCTGCAGCACCGACTTGAGCGAGAGCGTCTGCGGCTGCCCGTCGACCAGCGCGACCATGTTCATGTTGAAGGCGAGCTGCAGCGGGGTGTGCTTGAACAGGTTGTTCAGCACCTTGTGCGGGTTCGCGTCGCGCTTGCACTCGATGACGAGGCGCATGCCGTCGCGGTCGGACTCGTCCCGCAGGTCTGCGATCCCCTCGAGCTTCTTGGTGGAGACCAGTTCGGCGATCTTCTCGACCAGCTGCGCCTTGTTGACCTGGTACGGGAGCTCGGTCACGATGATCGCGACGCGGTTGCCGCGGGTCTCCTCGAACGAGCAGACGGCCCGCATGACGACGCGGCCGCGCCCGTTCGCGTACATCTGGCGGATGGCGTCGATGCGCTCCTGTTGGCCGGTCAGCGGGTTGCGCTGCTGCTCGTAGCGGAAGATCGTCGCGCCGGTCGGGAAGTCCGGCCCCTTCACGTGCTCGCAGAGCTCGTCGGAGGTGAGGTCCGGGTTCGCGATGAGGGCCGCAGTCGCATCCGCGATCTCGCCGAGATGGTGCGGCGGGATGTTCGTGGCCATGCCCACCGCGATCCCGGCCGATCCGTTGACGAGCAGGTTCGGGAGCCTGCCGGGGAGGACGCTCGGCTGCCGCTTCGTGCCGTCGTAGTTGTCCTCGAAGTCGACCGTGTCCTTGTCGATGTCGGCCAGCATCTCCGCGGCGATCGCGGTCATGCGCGCCTCGGTGTAGCGCATCGCCGCGGCCGGGTCCCCGTCGACCGAGCCGAAGTTGCCCTGCCCGTCGACCAGCGGGTAGCGCATCGAGAAGTCCTGCGCGAGGCGGACGAGCGCGTCGTAGATCGAGACGTCGCCGTGCGGGTGGTACTTGCCCATCACGTCGCCGACGATTGCCGCGCACTTGCGGTACCCGGCCGCGGAGGTCAGGCCCATCTCGTGCATCGTGTAGAGGATCCGGCGCTGGACCGGCTTCAGCCCGTCGCGCACGTCCGGCAGCGCCCGGCTCACGATGACGCTCATCGCGTAGTCCAGGTACGCCTGCCGCATCTCGTCCTCGATGCGGACGGGAAGGACTCGGCCTCGCTCCTCTGTCACTCGGTGAGGCTCCTCTCGGGTTCATGGTCGGCGGCGCCGGCGAAGCGGGAGGCGGCCGGGATCGAGCCGGTCGCGATGAGGTCGGCGAAGGCGGCCGACGCGGCCGACGCACTGCTCGTGGCGGGCGCCCCGGGCACGCGCCGGAGACCGGCGAGGAGCGCGCGCAGGCGTGCGGCCTGCGCCGCGTCGAGGGCGGAGAGCGCGTCCCGGACCACCCAGGCCCGGTGCCCGTCGGCGTCGGAGGCAGCGCGGGCCGCCTGCTCGTCGAGGAAGCGCGCCACCCCGGCGGGATCGACGCGCGTCCAGTTGCGCAGCGCCCAGGACAGCGCCTTCTGGACGTTCTCGTCGGCGTCCCCGATCAGCTGCCCGATCAGCTCGAGAGCGGGGCCGCCGGCGAGCCGCGGCCGGTCCTCGGGCACGACCTCGAACGGCAGCGAGGCGATCGTCGAGCCGACGAAGCGCCGCTCCCACGGCGACGGGGCGTAGACGAGCTGCTCCAGCTCGGACCAGCGGTACGACTCGAGCAGGATGCCGAGCGCCGCGACGCCGGCGAGCCCGTCGACCGCGATCCAGTTGTCGGCGGCGCGCGCCATGCCGCGGATCAGCTGCCAGCTGCGCTCCGGATCCGGCTCGAGCGAGAGGCGCAGCAGCGTGGGGGCCAGCAGCCGGACCTCCAGGTACGGCTCGCGATCGAGGCGCTCGGCCACCCAGAGGGCGACGTCCGGGCGTCGCCGGCAGGCGCGGCGGAGCGCGGCGTGGATCGGCCGCAGGAGCGGCGTCCGCACGCCGAAGGCGGCCCGGAGGCCGGGGGTCATGCGCCGGACCTCGTCGAGGTACGGCGGATCGGCGAGCGCGGCAAGGCCGTCCTCGAGCTCGCGCACGAGCGTGTCCGGCTGGTCCACGAGCGCCGCGACGGCCTCGGCGAGGGCGCGGGCGTCCGGCAGGCGCGCGGCGACGAACGCGTTCGCGCGCTCCGTGACCGGGCTCGTCCGGCGGCCCGTCATCCGTCGGCCCTCCGGGGGG
>JAJYGK010000210.1 GCA_021790715.1 Chloroflexota bacterium | reverse complement strand
GTTCCGGTACGCGCGCTCGAGGACCGCCTTGAGCTGCGGGCCGTTCATCCTCATGACGACGAGCGAGTTCTCGTACGGCATCGCGGTGAACATGTCGGAGACCTTGAGGGTCACCGGGTTCGCCTCGGTCGCGTCGTCCGCGATCTTCTTGTTGGTCATGGCTCCCGACAGGTGGACGTCCACGTCGGTGATGCCGTGCTGCGCGAGCTCGTACACCGACGCGTCGGCCTGCAGGTCGGCGCCGTTGGTCTCCTCGGTGAACGCCTTGAGCGTGTCGATCGGCGCGGTCGTCTTGCCGACGACCTTGTCCTGGTACGCCTTGAGCGCCTCGAGGTACGGATCCACGATCGCCTTGATCTGCGGGTCGGCCGGCGTGTCCTTCGTCACGGCCAGGTACTGGCCGGACTCGGTGACCGTCTCGTACCCGCCGTTGTGCGTCTTCATCGACGTGGCGTCGGCGATGAGCTGCGACGCCGCGGTCGACTTGATCGTCCCTGCCTTGCGCTGGGTGGACACGTAGGTGACGAACGCCTCGAGCTGCGAGAGCGCGGCCTTGGTCTGCTTCTTCGCGAACGAGGCCTTGATGGCGTTCAGCTTCGCCGTCAGCGCCGTCACGACGGACTTCTGGGTGATCGTCCCGGCGCCGTACATCATGTTCGCGTCGTCGATCGTGCCGACCACGATCGGGCGCATGCCCAGGATGACCTCGCCGAGGTACTGGTTGTAGCGGTAGGCCTGCGTGACCTCGACGGGCTCGCCGTTCGGGCCCGCGATGATCGTCGGCAGGTACTTGTAGTCGCCGGACGCCGTCACGGGGCTCGTGTGGCTGTGCGCCCCCACGATCGCGTCGAGGCCGGAGACCTTCGCCGCCATTGCCGTGTCGACGTTCTCGTCCACGTCCACGCTCTTCGGGTCCGTCGTGAACCCGATGTGCGTCAGGGCGACCACGGCGTCATCCTTCGGCGCGAGCTTCGTGGACAGGCTCTGGGCGACCGTCAGCGGGTTGCTGAACGTCAGGCCCTTGATGTTGCTCGGCAGCTCGTAGCTCGGCACCCGGTGGTTCGTGATGCCGATGATCGCGACCGAGATCTTCTCGGGCCCGACGACGCTCGTCAGGAACGGCTTGACGCCGGCTCCGCCCCGCGCCCCTGCGAGCCCGTAGGACCCGTTGTCCTTCACGTTCGCGCCGAGCACCGCGAACTTCGACTGCCCAAGGACGCCCTTGAAGACGGCGCCGCCGAAATTGAACTCGTGGTTGCCCAGGGTCATCGCGTCGTAGCCGAGCGCGTTCATGACCGCGATCTCGGGGTTGGTCTTCAGGGAGTCGGGGAGCGGCGTCCCATCGACCGCCTTCCCCGTGTACGAGGTCTTGAAGTAGAAGGCGGCCGCGTCGCCCTGGATCTGGTCGCCGCCGCTCAGCAACAGCGTCCGCTGCGGGTTGTATGCGCGCTCCTGCTTGATGAGGGTCGCGAGCTGCTCGTACGCCAGCAGCTGCCCGTGCGAATCGTTGTTGTGGAGGATCGTGATCGGCACGATGCTGCCGCCCGCCGCGGTCCCATCCTGCGTGATGCGGCCGTCGAGCTTGCCCGTGCCGGCGGGGCCCTTGTACGGGTGGGCCTGCGTGTCGGTCTTCGCGACGTACGAGTTGACCGCGTCGAGCATGTCGCCCCAGTACGTCAGGTTCTGCATGTACTTGAAGCCGAGGAAGTTGTCGCCGCCGGCCGGGGCGAGGAACTCGTTCGTGCCGACCTTGTACGTCTTCTTGAGGTCGAGCGGCACGCACTTGCCGGTCGTGCTGTTGACGACGCAGGCGTCATAGGCGCCCCACGCGTACGTGTGCATGGCCGGCGGCGTGGTCGTCGATTTCGGGTCGGGCTTCTGGTAGTTGTAGAACTTGTACCGCAGCCCGGAGACCTGGATCGCGCCCTTGGTCAGCTGGGCGCTCTGGTTCAGGACCTGGAGGATCTGGGCGCCGGTCATCGTGCCGACGACGGTCGCGTTCCCGAACGGCAGGATCGTGAACATCTGGCCGTACGTCAGGAGCATCGGCGCGTGGGTCCACGTCCCGCTCGTGCAGTCGGCGGCGTCGCTGCTCCACGTCCAGCCGCCGGCGGCCTTCGGGTCGGCCTTCGCGCACCAGTCGGTGCGGATGCCGCCGGGGTTGTTGAAGAACATGTCGACGTCGTTGGCCTTCGTCGAATCGGTGTTCAGCGAGCCGTAGATCGCATCGTCGACGAAGTCGGCCATCATGCTGTCGCCGTTGTAGTTGCGGAGCAGGTCGACCTGGGCGTACCCGATCGGCTTGTTGATGAGGGCCTGGTAGTCGGCATTGTTCGCCGCGGCGTCGATGACACCCTTGACGGCGGTGTCCTCGTCGCCGGTCGTGCTGACGGCGATGGCCTTCCACGACACGGTCGGCGTGCCGCCGCCGAGGGTGACGTCCGCGCGCCCGACCTGCCGGCCGTTGTAGTAGGCCTGCACGATCGTCGTGCCGCCCACCGTGGCCGCACCGGTCTTGGAGAGGTCGGTATGGCTGTGGCCGCCGACGATGAGGTCGACCGGATCGCCCGCGTCGTTGAGCTTCTGCGCGAGCGTCTTGTCGCCGTAGACCGGGATGCCGTAGCCGTAGCCGCCGTCGTTGAAGCCGAGGTGGCTCAGCACGACGATGAACTGCGCCCCGTCGGCCTTCATGTCGGCGTAGTAGTGCTCGACGGACTCGGCCGGGTCCTTGAAGCACAGGCCCGCGGTGGCCGAGGCGATGGTGATCGTCGGCACTTCCTGCGTGGTGACGCCGATGACGGCGACCTTGGCGCCGCCGACCGTCATCACCTCGTACGGCGCGGCCGCGAAGTCCGGCTTCGTCCAGCCGGCCGTCGAGCAGCTGCCCGTGTCGTTCTTGACGATGTTCGCCGTCACGAAGGGGTAGTCGGCCTGCTTCGTGCGGTCCGCCAGGACCGTCTGGCCCCAGTCGAACTCGTGGTTGCCGAACGTGGCGATCTGCTCGCCCATCGCGTTGAAGGCCGCGATGGTCGGTTCGCCCTTCTGCAGGTTCGACAGCAGCGAGCCCTGCATCTCGTCGCCGGCATCGACGAGCAGCACGTTGTCTGCCCCGACCTCCTGCCGGACCGAGTCGACGACGCCGGCCACTCGCGCGAGACCCGGGTTGCTGCCGGACGCCTGGAGCTGTCCGTGGAAGTCGTTCGTGTCCAGGATCGTGAAGCTGCCGGTGGCAGCCGCCACGTGCGGCGCGGCACCGGGTATGAGCCCCCCGACCAGGACCATGGCGCCGACGAGCGCATAGCGGCGCACGCCTGACGACCGACGCATCCGTCACCTCCCTGGCGGACGGGACGCCAGTCCGCCCGATGCGCCCGGGGAGGAACGGCCGACGAGAGGCCGCTGGGCACCCGGGCGCTTCTCCCTTCCCCCAACCCGGAAGGATAGCTTCCGACCAACTCATCCGAGCAGTCCATTTGTGCCCAAATGCACTGCCGCATGCCGGTGAACGCGCCTGTCAACGCTCCGCGAAGCCGTGGCGAAGCCCGCGGTGAGATCGCGCAGCGAGGATGTGCCGATGCCGCTCCACCCCTCGGTCGAGGAGCGCCTGGCCCGCCTGGCTCCCGACCAGCGTGCGGCGGCCACCGCTCCGCCGGGTCCCGTGCTCTGCGTGGCGCCGGCGGGATCCGGCAAGACGACGACCCTGGTGGCCCGCATCGCGTGGCTCGTCGCGAGCGGCACGCCGCCCGGGCAGACCTGCGCGGTCACGTTCAACAAGCGCGCGGCGGACGAACTGCGCGATCGCGTCGCGAAGGCGCTGGAGCCGCTGGGAGGCGACCGGGATGCCGTGCGCATCCGGAGCCGCGATGACGGGCGGGAGGGGACATCCCAAGGGTCACTCGGACCGCCGGGCAACGGCGTGCGGGTCCGCACGTTCCACGCCCTGGCCCGGGAAATCCTGCTCGACGCCGGGTGCCTCGTGGATCCCCTGCTCGACCGTGCCGCTGTCCTGCGCGCGCTCGGGGGCGAGCTGCCTGCGGCCGAGTTCCGGCGTCTCGACGACGCGTTCTCGAGGCTGAAGCTCGACCTTGCGGTGGACACCGCCGACCTGGCCGCCCAGGTCGCCGCGGCCGACGCACGGGGCGATCCCGCCGGGCCGGTGATCCGCGCCTTCCTGCGCTACGAAGCGGCCCTCGCCGACCGCGGCGGGCTCGACTTCGACGACCTGGTGCGTCACTCGATCCGTGCCCTCGAATCGGACGCGGATCTGCTGGCGCGCTGGCGCTCCCGGTGCGCGGAGCTGCTGGTGGACGAGGTGCAGGACGTCGACCGCAGCCAGCTGCGTCTCGCGCTGTTGCTGGCGGCGCCCGACAACCGCATCTTCCTGGTCGGGGACGACGACCAGACGATCTACGCGTGGCGGCTGGCCGATGTCCGGCGTGTCCTCGATCTCGCGGCGGCCCTCCCGGGGCTGCGGCGCGTCGATCTCGTGACCAACTACCGCTGTCCGCCGGTGGTGGTGGAACGGGCCGTCCGCCTCGTGGAGCACAACCGCGAGCGGTTCGAGAAGGTCATCCGGGCCGGGCCGGCGGCCTCCGGCAGGCTGCTCCTGCTGCCCGATCCGGGCGACGACGTCGCACGTGCCCGCCGGCTCCTCCGCGAGTGGCCCGCGCCGCCGGGCGAGACGCGCGCGGTCCTGGCCCGGACCAACGCCGAGCTCGCGCCGTACGCAGCGGTCGCGCTGGAGCTCGGGCTCCCCTACCGAGCCGAGGACGACGGCCTGCTCCTCGACGATCCGGGCATCGACGATCTGCTCGCCACGATCGCCGACGCCGACAGGGGCACGAGCCGGGCGGCGACGGGCGCGAGCCGCCCGATCTCACTGGTGGAACGCCTCCTCGTCGCACGGCGGGACGCCGGACCGGACGGCGTCGGGGTGGCCGCGTCGCTCCTCGCCTGGGCGCCGGGGCATCGCGACGCGGCCGCGCTGCATGCGGCGATCGACGAGGCGCGCGCACGCCGCGCCGAGATACGCCGCGACGACGCCTCGCTGGTGCTCGCGACCGCACACGGAACGAAGGGCCTCGAGTTCGACCACGTCGCGGTCGTCGGGATGGACGACGGCCGGTTCCCCAGTCGCCGGAGCGTCGAGGAGTCGGACGATCCGGCCCGCACGTTCGAGGAGGAGCGCCGCCTGGCCTACGTGGCGTGGACCCGGGCGCGCCGCTCGCTCACGCTCGTGTACGACCCCGATGCGCCGTCTCCGTTCCTGGCCGAGGCGTTCTCGCCGGCGGAGCTGCGCGGACGGTGAGTCGCACGAGGGAACCGCGACAGGCAGCCCACCGGACTTCCGGCACCCGGACGCCCGATCCCGGGGCGGCCGGCCTCCCCGGACGGTCCGCCCACCGACGCGCGCCGATCGTGTGGATCCGTCAGGTCGCCGGCTCGCGCAGGTCCACCCCGAAATCCAGGCAGCCGCGCAGCTGGGTCATGGCGGTCGCCCACCGGCCGCACGCCTCCGCGTACGCATCGAGCACCCGGGGAACGGTCAGGTCGTACGGGCCGTCCTCGAGCGACACGAGCGTGGCGCTCCGCTCGCGGTGGATCCGCACGGTGACGACGGTCCGCCAGGATTCGTCCTTGAGCGAGGGCCACCGGAACGACACCTCGCGGTCGGGCACCGCCCGGATCATCTCCCACCAGGTCGACCCGTCGGGCCAGCCCAGCACGGCGCGGCCTCCCGCCTCGAGCGAGCCGTCCACGGAGAACGGAAGCCACCGGACCAGCTGCCCGGGATCCGTCCATGCCCGGTACACCGCAGCCGGATTCGCGGCGAGGCGCCTGTTCACGTGTACCCAGCGCGACGTCCGACCGCCCGGCCCCGCGTCCCGCTCCCCCACCACCGGGACGGCGACGACGCCGTCACCGCTCACGGCCCATCACCCCCAGCCTGTTCGTGTGGTCCGGCCCGATCCCGGCCGCCCGCGGGAACGCACGGACGGCCGATCGTGTCACGGCTTCGGGATGACGAGCTTCTGGCCGATGCTCAGCTGGTTCGGGTCCTTGATGGAGGGGTTCGCCTTCACGATCGCGTCGACGGTCACCTTGTACTTCTGGGAGATCGCCCAGAGCGTGTCCCCCTTCTTGACCGTGTACGTGGTCCCGGTGGCCGTGGACGGCGCCGTCGACGGCGGCGGCGCGACGGTCGGCGGGGGCACGGAGGGGGCGGCCGATACGGGCGGCAACGACGGGGCGGCCGACGGGATCGGTGTCGCAGCCGAGCCCCCGCAGCCGGCGATCGCGACCAGGAGGGCCGTCGAGGCCAGGGCCACACGCAGACGCATTCGCTTCCCTCCGGCGTTCCCGCGACGCCTCCGGACCCGGCGCCGCTGCGGTCCAGTCTAGCCAGCGCGTCCAGCCGCGGAGCGTCCGCGGCGAACCCTCGCCGGGCCCGTCAGGCCGGCCGCAGCCGCCGCGCGACGGTCATCGCCAGGGGCACGCCGACCGCGACCGCACCGATGGCCAGCATGACGGCGGCACCCCCGAAGACGGCCCCCAGGCCCGCGCCCACGAGTCCCGCGCCGATGGACGGACCGACGATTCCCGCGACGTAGAGCGGCAGGTAGACGAGGTTCAGCGTCGCGGACCTGCGCTCGGGCGGCACCTCGATGGCCAGCAGCCCGAACACCATCGCGGTGACCGCGGCCACGCACGCCGACCAGACGACGACGACCAGCGCGAGCGCGCCGACCGACGGCATGAGCGGCATCGCGGCCAGGCCGACCGCCCCGCCGGCGAACGAGACCGCCAGGACGGGACGGAAGCCGAAGCGGTCTCCGAGCGGACCGGCCACGGGCGACGCGAGCCCCCCGACGAGTGCGGCGGTGCCGGTCACGAATCCGATGGCGCCCGCGACCCCGGACCCCGACCCGGTGAGGTGCTCGACGAGCAGCGGCAGGAACGGGGTGGCAATCTGCCGTGCGAAGAGCGCCAGGCCGAAGACCACGAAGAGGCGTCGCACGGCGGCGTCGGCGAGCACACCGCGCACCGCGCCGTACGCGAGCGAGCGGAGCGAGCCCTGCGGCACGACCTCGGGGCGAACCTCGGCGGATCCGAAGGCCAGGAGCAGTGCGACGGCCACCGAGAGCGCCGCCGACAGCCAGTACACGCTCGCGACCGGCCAGCCGAGCACGCTGATCATGATCCCGCCCAGCCACGGGCCCACCGCCATCCCGACCGGTGAGGTCGCACCGAAGACGGCGATGGCCGAGCCGAGCCTGCGGCGGGGCGTGACGTCGCGGATGGCGGCCAGCATGACGCCGGTGTTCCCGAGCTGGAACCCGACCAGGAGGAGGCTGAGGGCGAGCTGCCAGGGCGTGCGGCTCAGGGCGACGCCGGTGAACACGACCGCCTCGACGAGCGCGCTCCGGATGATCACCGCCTTCCGGCTGTACTTGTCGGCCCAGACGCCCCACAGGGGCACGATCGGCAGGCCGAGCACGAACACGAGCGAACTCAGCAGGCCCACCGTCGGGCCGAGGTCGGCGCGCGGCACGCCCATCCCCTGCAGATAGAGGAGCATGAACGCGAAGACCTGGCTGACGCCGAAGGCCTCGACGAACGACGCGATGCCGTAGAGCAGCAGGATCCGCCGCCACGAGCGCCCCGCGTCCGGCGCGGCTTCCGGGCGGGGCGTGTGCGACGGGCCGGGTTCCGTCACGTGCCCGACGCCCGGCGCCGCTCGAGCAGCAGCAGGAGCCGGTCGACGGCATCGCGAAGGTCGAGCGCGCGCGGGCCGGCCTCCGCATCGAGCAGCGAGTCGCGTGCACCGAAGGCGGCGCGCACGCGCCGCGCGGCAGCCTGGACGTCGACCCGG
>JAJYGK010000001.1 GCA_021790715.1 Chloroflexota bacterium | reverse complement strand
GCCGTTCGTGCTCGTCGCGCAGCAGAGCCTCTTCGACCCGACCCGCGCGCCGGAGGGCAGGCAGACGCTGTGGGCATACTGCCACGTCCCCAACGGCGCTCCGGCCGACATGACCGAGCCGATCCTCCGGCAGATCGAGCGGTTCGCGCCGGGCTTCCGCGACCGCATCCTGGCCGTGCACCGCATGGCGCCTGGCGACCTCGAGGCACACGACGCCAACCTGGTGGGCGGGGACATCGGTGGCGGCCTGCAGGACGCCCGCCAGCTCTTCACGCGTCCGGCCCCGCGGCTCGACCCCTACGCCACGCCCGATCGACGGATCTGGATCTGCTCGGCATCGACGCCCCCGGGCCCGGGCGTGCACGGGATGTGCGGCCACCTCGCCGCCGCGTCGGCGCTGCGGCACGTCCTGGCGTGAACGGGGCGGGCGCGCGGCGGTGGAGCGCCCGCGAGCCCGGCGCGCGCGGGCGGAGATCGGTCGCTGCCGGATCCCAGGGGCGAACGCGGGCGGAAGCCCGCCCTGCCGGGCCGCGCCGGCGCCCGTGCGTATAGTCGGGGACGTGAGCGCGGGAACGCAGCAGCAGGCGGTGACGGCGATCCCGGCCGAATGGCCGCGGTCGGAGTCCCGGGTGTGACCAAGGTGCACGAGCCGGGCCGCCGGGCGCGCCGGGACGGCATGCCCGAGCACAACGCGCCGCCACGCCTCGTCGATCCCATCCTCTCGGCATGGGAGGCGTTCGACAGCCGTCGCCGACGCATCCGCCCGCTCACGCCCGACGGGATCCTCGGCGTCGAGACCGCCCGGCTCCGCCACTCGGTCGCGGTGGACGGCGCCGTGCTGCCGGCCGGAGCCCGGATCGCCGAGATCCACCTGCTCAACGCACGGGTCCGCGAGCTCGAGTCGCGCGCGGGCCTCGCCGCCGCGTTCCGCCAGGTGCGTGCCGACCTGGGCGCGCTCGCGGCCGAGCAGGCGCGCCTCCCGGACCGCGATCGGCTGGCGGCCTGCCACGGCGCCGGCATCATGGCCCACTTCGCCCGGCGCGAGGGCTGGGAGATCCACCCCCGGCGCCTCACGCCGTGGCAGCGCGTCGAGGACTGGTACTTCCGCTGGCTCCTCGTGCACTGGACGCCAACCGGACGGGAACGCCTCCGGCACGGTCGCCGGCCGCTGCGGTCGGTGGACGCCTGGCTGACGGGCCCCGGGCTTCAGGCGCGCTACGGCGGCGGCGCGGGCACGCGGCGCGGCGCGCCGGCAGCGCCGCGCGTCGCCGCAGACGACGTCAGGCGCGAACCTCCTGGCGCATGAAGACGACGTAGGCGGCGCCGAAGCACACGACGGTCAGGCCGATCAGCGCGACGCCCTGCGGCCAGGCGAGCAGCAGGCTCTGCTCGAAGGGCAGGATCGACGGAGTGGCCGGCTGCTGCTGCGGCAGGATGATCCCCACGCTCTGCACGGTCGGATCGAGGACGTACGCGGTGACCTCCGAGTAGAGCTCGCCCGGCGAGATCCGCGAGAGGTCCAGCTGCAGCTGCGCGTTCGCCACCTGCTGGTCGAGCGTGGCATTCGCGGGGACCGGCGAGAGCGCGTCGGCGACGATCCCCGTCAGGAGCGACGCGAAGAGCGTCAGCACCAGCCAGACCGAGATCGCCGCGAGTGCCGACGTCGCCGCCCGCCGGAGCACGACCGAGCAGAGCATCGCGAAGGCGAGCCAGAACCCCACGTAGATGACCGTCGCGACGACCCAGGTCGCGACGCGTGCGATGTCATCGGGACCGGGCACGATCCCGAGCTCGAAGAACGCGAACCCCGAGACGAGCACCGTGATCGCGACCAGCACGAGGGCGATCGCGGCCAGGCCGGCGGCGAACTTGCCGTTGATCACGTCGTCGCGGTGGATCGGCTGCGCCACGAGACGCGGCAGGGTCCGCTCGGCGCGCTCGCCGTTGACCGCGTCGAAACCGAACGCGATGCCGAGCAGGGGGCCGAGCAGCGCCACCAGCGTCGTGAAGGGCGGGATCTGCGAGGTCGGCGAGCTCGCGCTGAAGAGGAGGACGAAGAGGCCGGTCGAGCCGACCGCCTGCTGCGCGTTGTCGCGCACGTACGTCGTGGTCGAGTAGACCGCCGCCACGGCGGCAAGCCCCAGCAGCACGATGAGGATGAACAGCCGGATGCTCAGCACGTGGTCGCCGAACTCCTTGTCGGCGACGACCTGCCAGCCGCCGCCCCGCCAGGAGCTGCGCTGCATCGGGCCGTCGCCGGGGCCGCGACCGGCGCGCCGCCTGCCGGCCCGCCGGGTGATCCCCGTCTCCGCGGCCGTCCCGGGCGCGTCGGCCTCCCCGGCCGTCCCGGGCGTCTCGATCGCGTCAGGCTGCGCGGTCATCGCCGGCGCCCTCCTTCGCGAAGTACCGCATGTAGATCTCGTCGAGGTCGTCGCCGATGCGCCGCAGGTGCCACACGGCGATCCCCCGGCCCGCGAGGGCCGCGGCCAGCCGGCCCTGCACCGAGCGGGCACCGGTGACCCGCCACAGCCGCGGGTCGTGGGCATCGCGTGCCACGTCGGTCACGCCGTCGACCGCCCGCAGCGCGGGCTCGAGCTCGGCCGCCGGTCCGTCGATCCCGACCTCCAGCTGCAGCGTGTCGCCGCCCATCTGCTCGGCCAGCCGCCGCATCGTCCCCTGCGCGACGACACGACCGCCGACGAAGATCGCGACGCGGTCGCACACCTGCTGGACCTGGTGCAGCAGGTGGCTGGAGAGCAGGACCGCGGCGCCCCGGTCGCGGGCGATCGAGCCGATCAGGTCGAGCACCTCGGCCACGCCGGCGGGGTCGATGGCCGTCGTCGGCTCGTCGAGCACGACCACCGCGGGCTCCTTGACGAGCGCGTCGGCGAGCCCGAGCCGTTGCCGCATGCCCCGCGAGTACGTCTCCACCGCGCGGTCGGCCACGTCGGCCAGTCCGACCTGGGCGAGCAGGTCGCCCAGTCGTGCCTCCACGGCGCGCGGATCGATCCCGTTGAGCCGTGCCGTGTAGCGAAGGTTCTGCCGGCCGGTCAGGTTGCCGTAGAAGCCGACGTCGTCGGGCATGTACCCCACGCGCCGCTTCACCTCCAGCGGATCCCGCGTCGGGTCGAAGCCGGCCACCTCGGCGTGCCCGTCGGTCGGCTCGGAGAGCCCGAGCAGCATGAGGATCGTGGTGGTCTTGCCGGCGCCGTTCGGGCCGAGCAGACCGAAGACCTCCCCTGGGCGCACGTCCAGGTTCAGGTGGTCGACCGCGAGGACGTCGCCGTACCGCTTGGTCAGCCCGCGGGCCCGGATGATCGACGGCGCCCCCTCGCGCTCCGTCCGCTCCGTCCGCTCCGTCCGCTCGCCGCGGCTGGTCTTCGAGCGCATCGCTAGCGGCGGCCGTACCGCCGGAAGACCCAGCCGAGCCCGACGAGCACGACCGCGATCAGCAGGAGGCCCACGAAGCCCCACAACGGCGAGGTCTGCACCGTCGTGCGGATGTCGACGTTCTGGCTCGCCCCGCCGCCGCTCGCCGTCATCGTCACGTCGTAGTCGCCGGTCAGGGCGTTGCCGGCCGGGTGGATCGTGGCGGTGACGTTCTGGCTGTCACCGGGCTGGAGCGTCGGGATCGACGCCGGCGAGAACGTGACGTTCCAGCCGGTCGGGGGCGTCGATGTCAGGGTCACGTCGCTCAGCGGCACGGATCCGGAGTTCGTCACGACGAGCGTCACGGTGCCGGTCCCGCCCGACGTCACCGTCGCGTTGAGGACCTGGTTCGGCGTGCTCAGTGAGAGGCTGGGCGAGCCCGTCACGTCGGCCTCGAGCTGCACGCTCGCGGTCTGCGTCCCGGCGACGGCCGTCACCCTGATCGGGTACGCGCCGGCGTTCGCCGTGCTCGGCGGGGTCACCGTCACGGTCAGCGTGTCGCTGCTGCCGCCCGCGATCGTGTCCGTGAGCGCCTGCGTGTTGCTCGACGGGTGCACCTCCACCTGCCAGCCTGCCGGGCCCTGGCCCTGCAGCGTGAAGACCTGCTGCTGGGTGCCGTTGTTCTCGAGCGTCAGGCTGTACGTGAAGGTGCTGCTCGCGGTCCCCGACAGCTTCGCGAAGTCGGTCGTGAGCTTGACCCCGCCCGCCGTGCCGGCCTGCACCGTGAGCGTGATGGGCAGCGTCCGCGTTCCCTCCGACGCCGTGGCGGTGACCGTGATCGTCTGCGTGCCGGCCGCGTCCTGCGGGACCTTGACGGAGAGCTGCACGGACGGGGGCGTCGTCCCGCCGGTGTAGACCGCGTCGATCGTGTTGCCGCCGCCGGTGAGCGTCGCCGTCCAGCCCTGCGGGACGCCGCTGACGGCCAGCCCGACGCGTTCGGGGGCGGGCGTCGTCACGTTCAGGTCGAACGAGACCGTGTTGCCCGGCTGCACGGTGACCGCCGGGTACGGCGTCGAGATCGAGAAGGTGGCGGCGGCGACGGTGCCGGGCGACAGCGCGGTGAGCAGGAGGAGCGCAGCCAGGGCCAGGGACGTCAGCCGACCTCGTGTCATGGTTCCCTCGTCAGATCGATTGGTCGCCGGCCCCGGCTCCGCGCGGCTCGGTGCGCGTGACGGGACGAACCGACATCGTGCGACGAGCCATCGCTCGCCGGTGGGCGGTCCGGTCGCTCGGTCGGTCATCCGGCGGGGGCAGGAACTCCCCGCCGGCCTCCCATCGCCGCACGCGTCGATGGTGCCCCGCCCGGATGGCCTGCGGGCGTCGCGGCGATGAAGAAACCGTAACAGGTGACGGGGAGGCACGTGGCCCGCGGGACGGTTGGGGTCTATGCTGTCGCCTCGGGGGAGTAGCTCAACTGGTCAGAGCAGGGCTCTTATACAGCCCCGGTTGGTGGTTCGAGTCCACCCTCCCCTACCAGTCCGCATGTTGCGCCGCGTGCGCCGTCCGGGGTCGCCGGCTGCGGATTGCTTCTGTTTTCTGAACGAACCGCGTGCGGAAACTCGCGGACGCGCTACTGTTGACTCCTGACAGGCAGTCGCACCGGCCTGGTGAGCGGTCGGTGCGCTCTGTCGTACGCGTCGGAGCTGATCCATGAACGTCCTCGAGCTGGCTCGTCGGGCCGACGTCACCCCGTCGGTGGTTCGTTTCTACGCACGCAGCGGGGTGCTCACCCCGCACCCGCAACCCGACGGGCGGTTCGAGTACGACGAGTCCGATGCCGCGCGCCTCGTCCTCCTCGTGCGGCTGCACCGGCTGGGGGTCCGCGACCCGGAGCGGCTGGTGGACCCGCAGGACGGCGTCGCCGCGGAGCTGGCCGACGGGCTGCGACAGCTCGCCGAGCGACGCGAGGCACAGGCCAGGGCGGAGGCGTCCGGAACCGCGCTGGGCGTCGGGGCACTGGGGACGTCGACCGTGCCAGGTCTCGCGGTGACCGGCCGGGTCGCACACGACGCGCGCATGAGCGCGGACGTCCGGCGCGTCCTGGACGCGATCATGGGCGGCTCCCCGGACGGGATGCTGGACGACCACGCGGCGGCTCCGAACGTCCATCGCGGCTCGTGGGTGTACGGATCGGACGGCGGGTTCATCGGGACGGTCGAGGCCGCGACGCCGTCGCTGCTGCGCGTCCACACCCGGTCGCAGTTCTCCTCCATCTACTACGTTCCCGTCGACGCCATCCTCGGGCAGCTGGGAGGTGGCCGCGAGGTGTTCCTCGGCCACACCCTCGACACGCTGCCGGAGGCCTGGCTCGCGTCGCCGGCGGTCAGGGCCGAGGAGGAGCGAGAGCGCCGGCACCACTGACCGGCGGCCCGCCCGGCCGCTCGCGGAGCGGGCGGCAGACGCGCGTCGTCGGCGGCTACTCGGCGAGGATCGTGAGCTGCCCGCGAGGCGGCAGCGATTCCGGCGTCTGCGACGCCACGAGAGCCACCGTCTCCAGGAACCGGTCCAGCTCCGCCTCCGAGTTGAACCACCCGATGCTGGCGCGCAGCGCATCGAGCCCGGGAACGGTCCGCACGATCGCGAACGAGTGACGGCGGATCGCGTCGCGGGCATCGTCCGGCCGCCACCCGCGGACGCGAAACGAGACGAGCGTCGCCATCCGCTCGCGGGGCGTGAGCAGTGAGATCCCCGGGATCGCCGCCAGTTCGTCCGCGACCCGGCGGGCGAGCCGGGCGCCCCGCCCGTGCAGCCACGGGAGCCCGACGTGCATCGCCAGCCACCCGACGCTCCGGCCGAACGCGACGACCGACGGCCCGTGCAACCCCGTCGTGTCGAAGCGACGGGCATCGCTCCAGGGGCGGAGCGCGAGCCCCCCGGGATCGAGCGGATCGGCGTGCGCCGTCGCCTCGTCCGTCGTCCACCAGCCCGCGTACGACTGCACGGCCGACTCGATGGCCGGCCCGGACGCCCAGAGCGCGCCCATCCCCTCCGGCCCGAGCAGCCACTTCTGGGCGGGGACCGCGTAGAAGTCGACGTCGAGGGCGGCCGGGTCCACGTCGATGGCGCCGCCCGACTGCGCGCCGTCGACGAGTGCGCGGGCCCCCGCGGCACGCGCGACCGCGGCGATCCGGCCGACGGGCAGGACCGCGCCGGTCGTCCAGGCAACGTGCGACACCGCGACGAGGACGGTGCGGGGACCGACCAGCCGCTCGATCGCACCGATCGTTCTCGAGTCGTCACCGCCGTCGCCGACGTCCGCGACCCGCACGCGGATCCCCCGCTCGCCCAGCGCAGCCAGGGGCGCCAGGAGGCCGGGGTGCTCGAGGCTGGTCGTGATCACCTCGTCGCCGGGGCGCCACGGCAGGCTCCAGATTCCGGCGTTGATGCCGTCGGTCGTGCTGCGGGTGAGCGCGATGGACTCGGGCGAGGCGTGCAGGACGGCGGCGACCGCCGCGCGGCACTCGTCGACCCGGGCGACCAGCTCCTCGTGCGCCTCCATGGTGGCGCGGCCGTACCGCAGCTCGTAGTCCTCGAGCTGGCGCATGGCCTCGTCCGCGACGGACGGGATCGGGCCGGACGTGCCGGTGTTCAGGTAGATCGACGACTGGAGGGCGGGGAGCTGCGCGCGCGCCTGCTCGACCCTGTCGCGCTCCGCCGGTTCCGCTGGCTGCATCGGAGGAAATCATAGAGCGCCCCTCGCGGGTGGTCCCGATCGGTATGATGCGGTCCATGTCCGGAGCCTTTGCCCGGCCGGAGTTGCTCGCCACCGTCGACTGGGTGGCCGAGCACATCCCGCGCCAGTCGGTCCGGCTCCTCGACTGCCGCTGGCGCCCCGACCAGACCGCGCACCGGCTGTTCGCCGCCGCGCACATCCCGGGGGCGGTCTTCCTCGACTGGATGGCGAGCCTTGTCGACCAGACCGATGCGACGCCGCTGCAGCTGGCCGATCCGGACCGGTTCGCGGCCGCCATGGGACAGTCCGGGGTCGGCGACGGAGCCACCGTCGTCTGCTACGACGACACGGGATCGCTCTTCGCCAGCCGGGTCTGGTGGGGCCTGCAGACGTACGGCGTCGCGTCGGCACGCGTCCTCGACGGCGGCTGGCCGGCATGGGTCGCGAGCGGTCGTCCGTCGACCACCGCCCAGGTCGCGGTCGAGCCCGCGACGTTCACGCCGCGCCTCGATCCCCGCCGCCGCCTGTCCACGTCGGAGGTGCGCGGCCTCATCGGCTCGTCCGACGTCGACCTCGTGGACGCGCGCGCGCCGGCCGACTACGCGGGTCGGCAGGGCGATGCCGCCCGGCTCGGGCGCCTCCCCGCCGCCGTCAACGTCCCGGCATCGCTCCTGACGGCCGAGGACGGCCAGCACTTCCTCGCGCCGGAGGCACTCTCCACGATCTTCGGGCGGGCGGGGCTCTCGCGGGAGCGCCGCGTCGTGGTCTACGACTCGGCCGGGATCGGCGCCAGCAAGGTCGCGCTCGCGCTGAACCTCGTCGGTTTCCCGGACGTCG
>JAJYGK010000159.1 GCA_021790715.1 Chloroflexota bacterium | reverse complement strand
TCTTGCCTGCGCAACGTGCACCGGCGGAACCGTATCCGACCGTGCGGGCCGCCCGGCGCGCTGCGGGGCGGGCGCCGCCGCCTCGCGGCCACGCCGTGGCCCCCGATTCGTGCTCGGTCGTGCTCAGCGGCGAGCCCGCGGGGCACCGCGACGGCGCGACACGAGCCCGGCCGATCGCCCGGTGAAGGGCACGCTCGCATACGGTTCCGTCCACGCAAGATACGCAGAGGGGCCGGCCGGACGGGCTGGCGGGGGGTCATGTCCCCAGGGCCGGCGGGGGCGCATGACCCGCGGGCCCGAGCGACCCGCGACACCAGCGGGCACGAACCCCCCCGCGTCCGCCCGCGCGACCCGTGGAGCCGCGCGACCAGCGGGCGGGACGCACCGCAGATCGACGAACGGGCACCGCGCCCCATCGAGCACGGCCGCGGGCCCGGCCACGGAGCCGGACTACCGCACCGGACTACCGCACCGGCGCGACGCGGCCCTCGCCCCAGACCTCGGGCCCGCAGATCGGCTCCCGGTCGGACCGGCTCGATCGCAGCGCCGCGAGCTCGCCGGTCGTGCGGGGGATCCCGCCCTCCTCGATCAGCGCGCGCACCTGCCGTCCCACGTCGGTGAAGTCCGTCCACTCGCGGAACGCCCAGCCTCCGGCGCGGCACACGTCGGCGAGACGGTCCTTGCCGAACACCAGGTCCGCATACCAGGCCGCCCACCGGTCGCTCTCGCCGTCGCCGACGAACGCGACGAACCGGCCGGCGGACCGATGCGCGAGGACCCGCCCGCGCTTGCACGTGCCGCACACGAGGCAGGAGGGGTGGCCGTACGGGAAGTCGAGGCGGAAGGGTCGGGTATCGAAGTCCATGCGCGCGGTCGCCACCGGCACCCCGGCGGCGCCCATCCGGGCGAGGCACGGCTCGACGTAGAAGCCGAGGCCGTCGCTCACCACCTCGAGAACGGCCCCAAGCGAGAGCATCTCGCGCGCGAAACCGGGGAAGGAGGGGTCGAGCGGCTGACCGCGCACCGTCGCCTCGAGCCGCTCGCGGTCCTGCTCCAGGATGGTCGCGTCCCACGCGAGCAGCGTGCGCGACCCGACACGGCCGGCCACGTACGCCTCGTCGCGTACGCGCCACTCGGGGTCGGTGGCGTGCGAGGCGAGCAGGACGTCGGTGATGTCGGCCCGCGAGATGGTGCCGTCGAAGTCGACGAGGATGCTGAGGGGTGCGCCGGCGGCCTGCGGAGGCGGCACCGAGCCTGCGCGGGCCACGGCGCCGGTGTCAGGCGGGCTCCTGCTCCAGCTCGAGCGCCTCGTCGTCGGCTTCCTCGGTCAGCTTCAACCAGATGAAAAGGCCGGCCAGCACGAGCAGCGGGATCACGATGAGCGCGCCGAGCGTGACGCCGAGCGCGATGGCAACGATCTTGAGGGCCTTCATGCGTTCTCCTTCCTCGGTCGAGTCTGCCACGCCGGAGCGTCCCCGGCTACTGGAGCCCTGTCCGACCACCGACGTGGCCGGGCGACCAGGTGGCGGAGCCGCGCGGCGCGTCGCCCCGGTTCCCGGCGCGCGCCCCGGCGGCCCGTGTGCCTATTTCTGCGTCGCGGGCGCACCGGGTGCCGTTGCCGCGGGGGCGGACGGCGCCGTCCGCAGGGCCGGCGCCCGGGCGATGAGCCCGTCGACATCCTCGCGCGTGAACTCCACCAGGACGTGCTTCGCGCCCGCCTGGCTCGTCATCAGCAATCGCAGGACGTATGCCCCCTCCTGCTCGAAGAGGAAGACGTCGCGCGGGCGTTGCTGGTCGATGAAGTGTCCGATGACGCGGAGGGACGCCTCGTAGTGGCCCGGGTTGTCGTATCCGGGCACCGCCTCCGGCTTCGCGCGACGGGCCACGCCCTCCTCCATGAAGCGGGCGATGTCGTCGTCGACGAACGTCAGCGTTTCCTTGTGCTGCTGCCCGAACGATTCGGTCCAGGTCGAACCCGCCTGGTCCAGCGCGAGGCCCTGCACGATGAAGCCTTCCGGAACCTCGGTGACGGAGATCTCGCGCATGCCGCGCTGATCGAGGACCGATCCGATCGAGCGGAGGACCTCCTCGAAGTCCTGACGCGGGCTCCCGTCGTAGATGCGCATCCCGGCCTCCCTGCGCCCGCTGTCCGGCCGGCCAATCGTTCCCGCCTGTCCGCCGACCGCACCGGCATCGATGGCCGGGAGTGTACCGACGCCGTCCGCCCGAAACAAGGCGAGTTCGCCGCCTCCGGCGCACCACTCCGGGCTGCCCCGGCGGGGAACGTGCCCGGCCGCGGTGCCCGGCCTGGGGCCGCGAGCGGATCCCTACGGCTCGATCTCGGCACGGACCGTCGTGAGGTGCCGGTGCGCGGCGCGGTGTCCGGCCAGCGCCGCCACGCGCAGGACGCGCAGGTCCCGGCGCGATTCGGCCGGGGCGGCGAGCCAGGCGAACAGGAACCCGGCATCGAACGCATCCCCGGCGCCGGTCGTGTCGACGGCCTCGAGCGGCCGCGTCGCCACCGCAAGCGCGAGGGCATCCGACCCGCGGCGCACGAGCACCAGGCATCCCGCCGGCCCCTGCTTGAGCACCACGAGCGGCGCCAGCTCGAGCAGGGCCTCGCGACGAGCTCCCGTCCGGGTCCCGGTCAGCGCCGCCGCCTCATCCGCGTTCGCGAACAGCAGGTCCGGCGCGATCCCCGCCAGATCCTCCCGCGCGGCCACCCTGCCGCGGGCGAGGAGCGGCGCGCGGGACGCGAGGTCGACGGAGAGCACGGCGCCGGCCTCCCTGGCCGACCGCGCGGCTGCGTACGCGGCATCGCGCAGCGGAGGATGGAACAGCGCGTAGGCCGGCAGGTGGAGCGCGTCGCGATGGAACCATGCCGGCTGCAGGTGCGCCGGGCGGAGGCCGTCCGCGGCGCCCCGCTCGGTCGCGAAGCTGCGCTCGCCGTCCGGGGCGACGAGCACGACGATGCGCGCCGTCACGCCCGCGACGCGCGGCGCATGCACCGCCACACCGGCATCGCGGAGCGACCGCACCAGGGCGCTTCCCCAGGCGTCCCTCCCGACCGACCCCACGAACGAGGCACGCGCGCCGAGCCGCGCGAGCATGCGTGCCGTGTTGGCCGCGGACCCGCCCTGCCGGAACCGGATCGACGCCGCGGCATCGGTTCCCGGCGCGAGCGGCTCGCGGAAGGAGGAGGCGATGTCCAGCACCAGGTCGCCGAGCGAGACGACCGAGGGAGCCGGGCGACGGGAGACGGCGAAGACGCGGACGGCCGATCGGCGGGCGATTCCGGCCATCGTCAGGCCGAGGTGATGCGGAGGGGTGACTTCACGGGTGGCGACTATAGTAGGCGCGATCGAACCTACGATGAACGTCGTACCCGGAGACATGCCGCCCCGCCCGATCGCCGGCCGTCGTCTCCCTCCTAGCGAGGTTATCGCCCGATGACCGTTGCCTCTACCCGGCCGGACCGGCTCGCCGTGGACACCATCAGGACGCTCTCGATCGACGCGGTGCAGGCCGCCAACAGCGGCCACCCCGGCATGCCGATGGGCGCCGCCCCCATGGCCTACGTCCTCTGGACCCGCTTCCTGCGGCACGCTCCCCACGATCCGGCGTGGCCCGACCGCGACCGCTTCGTGCTGTCCGCCGGCCACGGCAGCATGCTCCTCTACTCGCTGCTGTACCTCACCGGGTACGACCTGGCCCTCGACGAGATCGAGCGCTTCCGGCAGCTGGGCTCCCGCACCCCCGGCCATCCGGAGTACGGGCTGACGCCGGGCGTCGAGGCGACGACGGGCCCGCTCGGCCAGGGGTTCGCGAACGCGGTCGGCATGGCGATCGCGGAGACGCACCTCGCCGCGGAATTCAACCGGCCCGGCCACGAGATCGTGGACCACTGGACCTACACGATCTGCAGCGACGGCGACATGCAGGAGGGCATCGCGTCGGAGGCGGCCAGCCTGGCCGGCCACCTGCGGCTGGGCAAGCTCGTCGCGCTCTACGACGACAACCGCGTGCAGCTCGACGGCCCCACCGAGTGGGCCTTCAGCGAGGATGTCGTGGCGCGCTTCGACGCGTACGGCTGGGACACGCGGCGCGTAGACGACGGCAACGACCTGGACGCCATCGCCGGCGCGATCGAGGCGGCGCGCCGGGATCCGCGCCCCAGCCTCATCGCCGTCCACACCCACCTCGGGTACGGCTCTCCGAACCGCCACGACAGCTCCAAGGCCCATGGGCAGGCGCTGGGCGAGGACGAGGTGCGCCTCACGAAGGAGGCGTACGGCTGGGATCCGGACCGCCACTTCTACGTGCCCGAGGACGCGCTGCGTGTCTTCCGCGAAGCGGTCGAGCGGGGCGACGGCTGGGTCCGCGAGTGGCAGCGGCGCTTCGACGCGTATCGCCGGGAGTTCCCGGCCGAGGCCGCCGAGCTCGAGCGCCGTTTCGCGCGCCGGCTGCCCGACGGCTGGGACGCGGCCCTCCCGTCGTTCGGGGCCGACCAGGCGCAGGCGACGCGGCAGGCGTCGGCGGCCGCCATCCAGGCCATCGGCGGCACGGTCCCCGAGCTGTTCGGCGGCGCGGCCGATCTCTCCGAGAGCAACCTGACGGACATCCGGGACGGATCGCAGTACGGGCCGAAGGACCGCGCCGGGCGCAACATCCGGTTCGGCGTCCGCGAGCACGCCATGGGCGGCATCGCCAACGGCCTCGCCTACCACGGCGGCTGCGTGCCGTTCGTGGGCACGTTCCTGACGTTCAGCGACTACATGCGCGGCAGCGTCCGCCTCGCCGCGCTCTCGCGTCTCCACGTGATCTACGTCTGGACGCACGACTCGATCGGCCTCGGCGAAGATGGGCCGACGCACGAGCCGGTGGAGCACCTCGCGGCCCTGCGCGCGATCCCGAACCTGTGGGTCATGCGGCCCGGCGACGCGAACGAGACGGTCGCGGCCTGGCGGGCGGCGATGGCACGCGGCGACGGCCCGGTGGCACTCGCGCTCTCGCGCCAGAAGCTCCCGGTGCTCGCGGGGACGCGGGAGCACGCGATGGCGGGCGTGGCGCGGGGCGGGTACGTGCTCGCCGACGCGACCGGCGCCGACGGGCGGGCCGCGGCCCCACGGTTGATCCTGCTCGGCACGGGCTCCGAGCTCCAGCACGCGATGGCGGCACGCGAGCGGATGCAGGCGGACGGGGTGCCGACGCGCGTGGTGTCGATGCCGTGCTGGGAGCTCTTCGAGGAGCAGCCGCCGGCGTATCGCGATGAGGTCCTGCCGCCCGACGTGACGGCCCGCGTGAGCATCGAGGCCGGCGTCTCGCTGGGCTGGGATCGCTGGGTCGGCCCGCAGGGTGCCATGATCTCGGTCCAGTCGTTCGGCCTGTCGGCCCCCGGACCGCAGGTGATGGACGCGTTCGGGATCACGACCGATCACCTGGTGCAGGTCGCGCAGGGGGTCCTCGCCGGCAGCATGCGCGGCGTGGTCGCCTCGGACCCGGCCGATCTCGTGCACCGCCGATCGGCGCCGGGCGGCGGGGCGTGAGCGCGTCGAACGGTGGACGGGTTGCTGAGCGAGCGTGATCGCGTGAGCCAAGGAGGACGACGATGACCGGCAGCCTCTCGGTCTCCGGGTTCTCGCTGCCCGGCGGCCTGCGGGAGCCCGTGGACGCCGCGATGCGGCACGCGCTCGAGGAGCGCTGGGCGTCCCGTATCTGGAGCCGGGACACGACCGTGTGGTCGAGCGACGAGCCCGTGCAGGCGAAGATCCGGAACCGGCTCGGCTGGCTGGATGCGCCGCGCGCGTTCCTCGACAACGTCGACGAGCTGCGGGCGTTCGCGGACGGCGTGCGCGAGCAGGGGTTCGGGCAGGTCGTGCTGTGCGGCATGGGCGGCAGCTCGCTCGCGCCGGAGGTCCTCGCCGCGACCTACGGCGTCGTGCCCGGCACGGGGACGCCCGTGCACGTGCTCGACTCGACCGACCCCGACGCGGTCCGCTGGGCCCGCGACTCGTTCGACCCGGCCACGACGCTGTACCTGATCTCGACCAAGTCGGGCATGACCACCGAGACGCTCAGCTTCCTCGCCTCGTTCTGGGACCAGGAGGCCCACGGCCGCGGGGTCTCGTGGCCGTCGCTGCACTTCGCCGCGATCACCGACCCGGGCAAGAGCATGGAGGCCATCCCGCACCACAACGACTTCCGCGAGATCTTCCTGAACGCGGCGGACGTGGGCGGCCGGTACAGCGCCCTGACGTACGTGGGCTGCGTCCCGGCGGCGCTGCTCGGCCTCGACCTCGGGCGGCTGCTCCAGCTGGGCGCCGGGATGGCGGAGGCATGCCGTGCCGACGCGCCCGACAACCCCGGGCTCGCGCTGGGCATCGCGATCGGCGCGCTCGCCAGGGCCGGGCGGGACAAGCTGACGTTCATCGCCGACCCGACGATCGCGCCGTTCGGCGCGTGGCTCGAGCAGCTCATCGCCGAGAGCACCGGCAAGCACGGCGTCGGGATCGTGCCGGTCGACCGCGAGCCGCTCGGGTCGCCGGAGGCGTACGGCCCGGACCGGACGTTCGTGCGCCTCACGCTGGCGGGAGCGCCGGGCTGGCGCGAGGCGACCGACCCGCTCGTGGACGGGCTGATCGCGGCCGGGCACCCCGTGCTCGAGATCGAAGTCGGCGCCGACCTCGGCCTCGGCGCGGAGTTCTTCCGCTGGGAGTTCGCGACGGCGGTCGCGGGGGCGGTGCTCGGCATCGATCCGTTCGACGAGCCGAACGTGACGGAGTCCAAGGACAACACGAAGCGCGTCCTGGCGCAGTACCGCGAGCACGGCACGCTGCCCGCGCTGGAGCAGCTCGCCGCAGCGGGGCCGCTCACGCTGGTGGGCGACGCCGCGCTGCGCCTGAGCAGCCGGGGCGGATCGGTGCCGGCCGAGCTGCGTCGGCACGTCGAGCGCGTCAAGCCGAACGGGTACATGGCGATCCAGGCCTACATGGCGCCCAGCCCGGAGCGAAGCGAGGCGCTCGAGTCGATCCGCACCCTGCTGCGCGACCGGACCCGTCACGCCACGACGCTCGGTTACGGCCCGCGCTTCCTCCACTCCACCGGCCAGCTCCACAAGGGCGGTGCGCCGATCGGCTGGTTCCTGCAGGTGGTGGCGCGCCATCCGCGCGACCTGCCGGTCCCCGGCGCCGGGTACGGCTTCGGGACGCTCATCGACGCCCAGGCGATCGGCGACTTCCAGGCCCTCGAATCCCACGACCTCCCGGTGCTGCGCGTGGACTGCTCGGAGGACCCGGCCACCGGGCTCGCCGCGCTGCGCGAGGCGATCGAGCAGGTGCTGGCATGACGCGAAGCGCCGGCGACCGCGGACGCCCCGCGGCACGAGCACGCACGAAAGGCGGTCACCGATGGCCCGTCGCGCCGCGACGCTGACCCGCCCCGCGGGGCCGCGCCCTGCGACCAATCCCCTGCGCGCCGGTCTCCGGCTCGAGCGGGTGCCCGAGCCGGCCTGCGTCGTCGTCTTCGGCGCCACCGGCGACCTGACGCACCGCAAGATCCTGCCCGCGCTCTACAACCTCCGGCGCGTGGGGCTGCTGCCGGCCGAGACCACGATCGTCGGGTTCGCCCGCCGCCCGTACACGGACGAGCAGTTCCGCGCCGAGCTGAAGGAGTCCGTGGCGCAGTACTCGCGCGTGCCGATCCAGGACGCGATCTGGGACGATTTCGCGGCCGGGATCTTCTACCAGCAGGGCGAGTTCCACGACCAGGACGCCTACCGGCAGCTCAGCCAGCGGCTCGACCAGCTCTCGGTGGCGCGCGGGACGCGCGACAACCGCCTCTTCTACCTCGCCACCCCGCCGAGCCTGGGGCCGACGATCATCGAGAACCTCGGCAAGGCTTCGCTCGATGCGGAGGGCCGGGGGCACGGCTGGTCCCGCATCGTCATCGAGAAGCCGTTCGGACAGGACCTGGAGTCGGCGCGCCAGCTGAACCGCGACGTCCAGCACGTGTTCCGC
>JAJYGK010000037.1 GCA_021790715.1 Chloroflexota bacterium | reverse complement strand
GGGTCGCGAGCGCGACGCCGTACGCGATCTTCGCCAGCTGGGGGTGTTCGGGCCGGTAGTTCTCCTGCGTGAACGCGGCCCAGTCGCCCGAGACGATGGCGGCCGCGTACTGCTGGCCGGCCCGCAGGTAGTCGTCCTCGTCGTAGTCGATGGGGATGTGCCGGATCGCCACCTGCCGCGCCACGACGGCCACCAGCAGCACGACGCCCACGGCGGCCACCCGCGCGCCGGCGCGCACCGCGTCCCGCCGGCTCCCTGCCCATGGCATGCCCCCAGTGTGCGGGTCGGGGCGTGCGCGCGTGACGTCCATCCGCACCGACGGGGCTATCCTCTCGCCACCGGCGGCTGGTCCGGGACCCGCGGGGCGGCGCACGGGAGGCGCGGATGGGGGTCACGTTCGGGTACGGGCTCATCACCGGTGAACGGCACGCCGCCGTGGACCGGATGGCCGGCGAGCTGTACCGCGACGCGCTCGACCTGGCGCGGCGGGCCGAGGCGCTCGGCCTCGACTCCATCTGGACCAGCGAGCACCACTTCGTCGACACGGACCACCTGGCGTCGCCGGTCCTCATGGCGGCGGCGATGGCCGCGGTCACGAGCCGCATCCGCGTCGCGACCGGGGTCGTGCTCGGACCCCTGCAGCACCCGCTGCACCTGGCGGAGGACGCGGCGACGGCCGACCTCATCGCCGACGGGCGCTTCATCCTTGGGATCGGGCTCGGCTGGTCCGGGATCGAGTTCCGCGCCTTCGGCATGGACCGGCACCTGCGGGGCCGGGCGATGGAGGAGTTGCTCGACATCCTGGACGGTGCGGCTCGCGAGGACCTGCTGCGGCACCACGGGCCGATCTGGGACCTGCCGGAGGTCGTGGTGCGCCCGAAGCCCGCGCGGGGCCGGCTGGAGGTCTGGCTGGGCGGCAGCGCCGAGCCGTCGATCCGGCGTGCCGCGCGCCGTGCCGACGGCGTCCTCCTCCACGCGCCGATCGAGGAATTCCGGGTCCAGGTGGCGGCCATCCGCGACGAGATGGAGCGCGTCGGGCGCGACCCGGCCACGCTGCAGATCGGCGTCTACCTCGCCGTCGTCCCGACACACGACGGCACCGACGGGTGGCACGAGTACGGCGACCTGGTGCTGTTCCAGCAGTGGAAGTACCGGGACATGCGCGCGTCGTCGACCCGCGTCGGACAGCCGCTCCCGGCGGGCGGCACGCTACCCCCCGAGGACGAGGCGCTGGCGCGCGGCTGCTACATCGGCGGGTCGCCCGAGGCCGTCGCCGAGCGCCTCCGGGCGTACGCCGAGGCGGCGGGCGGCAGCCTGCACGTCGTGGCGCGCGACTACATGCCGGGCCTGGATGCCGCCCGGCAGGCCGAGCTGCTCGAGCGGTTCGCGACCGAGGTGCCGCCGCTGTTCCGCTGATGGGGTGCGTCCCGCGGCGGGCCGTGGCGGCGAGACCGGCGGAGGCGGAGATGGCGGAGGCGGACGATCGACCGGCGAACGGAGCCGGCGGAAAGGGGGCGGTGAAGTGCTGGACCTGGCGACGGAGTTCGGGGAACGCGCGGACCGGCGGCTGCGGGAGGACGAGATCGGCTGGTTCGTGACGGTGCGCCCCGACGGGACGCCGATCCCCGTGCCGGTCTGGTTCACCTGGGACGGCGAAACGATCCTCCTCTACAGCCAGCCGCGCACCGGCAAGCTCCGGAACATCGCCGCGAATCCGCGCGTCTCGTTCCACCTGGACACCGACGAGCACGGCGACGACATGATCGTGGTGACGGGCACCGCGAGCGTGGACGGCGCCGCGCCGCGGGCCGACGAGCACCCGGCGTACCTCGAGAAGTACCGCGAGCGCGTGATCGCGGCCTTCGAGGGGAAGTTCCGCGAGGTCGCCGACGACTACTCCGTCGCCGTCCGCATCCTGCCGGACCGCATCTCGGGGTTCTGACGATGGCGCCGCGTCCCGAGAAGCTCGAGATCGCCGGACGCACGGTCGCGATCAGCAATCCCGGCAAGGCCTTCTTCGCGACCGGCCACACGAAGCTCGACCTCGTCCGGTACTACCTCGCGGTCTCCGACGGCGCGCTGCGCGGGGTGGCCGGGAGGCCCATGGCGCTCAAGCGCTACGTCAACGGCGCTGCCGGGGAGTTCTTCTTCCAGAAGCGCGCCCCGCAGTCGCGTCCCGACTGGATCGAGACCGTGGAGCTCGCGTTCCCGTCGGGCCGGACGGCGGACGAGGTCGTCGTGCGCGACGCGGCGCAGCTGGCCTGGATCCTCAACCTCGGCTGCATCGATCTCAATCCGCACCCGGTCCGCGCCGACGACCTGGAGCATCCCGACGAGCTGCGGGTCGACCTCGACCCGAACCCCGGCGTCGCCTGGGACGACGTCCGGCGGGTCGCCCTGGTGGCACGGGACGTGCTCGCGGACTTCGGACTCGAGGGCTGGCCCAAGACGTCGGGTTCGCGCGGGATCCACGTCAACGTGCGGATCGAGCGCCGCTGGGAGTTCGGGGAGGTGCGCCGGGCGGCGCTGGCGCTCGCGCGAGAGATCGAGCGGCGCGCGCCGGAGATCGCCACCAGCAAGTGGTGGAAGGAGGAGCGGCACGGCGTCTTCATCGACTACAACCAGAACGCGAAGGATCGCACGGTCGCCTCGGCCTACTCGGTCCGTCCGACGCCCGATGCACGCGTGTCGACGCCGCTGACGTGGGACGAGGTCCCCACGGTCGACCCGGCCGCCTTCACGCTGACGACCGTCCCCGAGCGGTTCGCGCGCCTGGGCGACCCGGGGGCCGGGATCGACGCCGCGGTCGGTTCGCTCGACGGCCTCCTCGAGCTGTCGGCCCGCCAGGAAGCCCAGGGGCTCGGCGAGGCGCCGTGGCCGCCCCACTACCCGAAGCCGGCCGACGAGCCGCCGCGCGTGATGCCGTCGCGGCGTCGCATGACGATGCCGCTCATCGAGATCGGGCGGGCGGCCACGAAGGACGAGGCGCTGGCCGGACTGGCCCGCTGGAGGGAGCGCCACCCCGAGGCGGCGCGCCGGCTGGCGCCGGACGACGTGCTGATCGACGCGATGCGGGGCCGCTACACGACCTGGACGCGCATCCGCGTGAACCTGCGGCACGTGCCCGACGACCGGCGGCCCCCACAGGAGGCGCTGGACCCGGACTACGACCCCTGGGCCGGCTACGAGTGGCCGGACCGGTCGGGGCAGCGGGAGCGGGCGCCTCGCAGGCGAACGCCCGCCGAATGACAGAGGCACGAGGCACTCCAGGGCCCTCCGGAACGCGGCCAGCGACCCGCCTGGCCGGCGGTCGTACCTTGACATCCATGGCCATTGCTGGCTAGATATGGCCATGGAACGCGTCGGTGTCGCCGAACTGAAGGATCGATTGTCGAAGTACCTGCGGGCCGTCGAGGGTGGACTCGAGGTCGAGGTCACGGATCGCGACCGCCCGATCGCCCGGATCGTCGCCGTGGACGCCGGGGGCCGGGTCGCCGTCCGCCCCGCCCGTACGAGCTTCGCGACGGTGCGAACGCGAACCTATCAGCCCGCGCGGTGGACGCGCCCGTCGACCGAGTTGCTGCTCGAAGAGCGTCGCGGTCGGTGAACGTCTACGTCGATTCCTCGGTGCTCCTGCGGGTCATCCTCGGCGAGCCGGAGCCCCTCGCGACGTGGCGCGAGATCGAGGTCGCCGTCTCCAGCGAGCTCATCCGCATCGAATGCCTGCGGACGATCGATCGCGCCCGGATCGAGTCCCGCCTCGGCGACGAAGCTGTCTCGCGCCACCGGGCAGACGTGCTCGACGCGATCGAAGGCTTCGACCTCGTCCCGCTCGCGACGAACGTGCTCGAACGCGCGGCCGAGCCGTTTCCGACGTTGATCGGCACGCTCGACGCTCTGCACCTCTCGAGCGCGTTGCTGGTCCGCGAGCGGTACGAGCGACTGCGATTTGCCACGCACGATCGGGTGCTGGGCATCGCCGCACGCGCCATGGGCTTCGCCGTCGAAGGCATCTGAGGGGGCCGGGCCACGACCCGTGGGCAGGGTATACGCGAGGCCCGATCGCAGCGGGCAACTCGACCGCGGTCCAGGGCACCGGCAGGCCGCTGGAGTGAGCGAGACCCTGCGAGACGTCGGCCTCCCGGGCAGGTGCCCTTCCGGGGCATCAGGAGAACTTGCGGCGGTACGTGCGCATGGCCAGGGCGTACGCGACGACGAGGAGACCGACGCACCAGGCGAGGGCGATCCAGGTGTCGCTGCCGACCGGCTGCCGGGTGAGCAGGTCGCGGATCGCGTTGACGATCGACGTGACGGGCTGGTTCTCGGCGAAGGCGCGAACCGGGCCGGGCATCGTGGCGGTGGGCACGAACGCCGAGCTCACGAACGGCAGGAAGATGAGCGGGTAGGCGAAGGCGCTGGCACCGTCGGCGGATTTCGCGGTCAGGCCGGGGATGACGGCCAGCCACGTGAGCGCCAGGGTGCACAGCACGAGGATGGCGGCGACCGCCAGCCACGCGAGCACGCCCGCCGGTGAGCGGAAGCCGATCAGGAGCGCGACGAGCACGACGACCGCGAGCGAGACGAGATTGGCGACCAGCGAGGTCAGCACGTGCGCCCACAGCACGGCCGGGCGCGCGATCGGCAGGGACTGGAAACGCTCGAAGATGCCGCCCTGCATGTCCAGGAAGAGCCGGAAGGCCGTGTACGAGATGCCCGAGGCGATCGTGATGAGCAGGATGCCGGGCAGCAGGTAGTCCACGTAGGTGCCCGATCCGTGCTGGATGGCGCCGCCGAACACGTACACGAACAGCAGCATGAAGGCGATCGGCATGAGCGTCGTCGTGATGATGGTGTCCGGGCTGCGCGTGATGTGGCGCAGGGACCGTCCGGTCAGGACGACGGTGTCGCCGACGAAGCGCGTGGTCATGAGTCTCCCTACCTGCCTGTGCCGGCGGCGGTGTCCGCACCGTCGCTGCCGCCCGGACTGCCCCCGCGGACGATCGCGAGGAAGACGTCCTCGAGGCTCGGCTGCTTCTCGACGTACTCGACCTTCGCGGGCGGGAGCAGCGCCCTGAGCTCGGCGAGGGTGCCGTTCACCGTGATCCGGCCCTCGTGCAGGATCGCGATCCGATCGGCGAGCTGTTCGGCCTCGTCGAGCGCCTGCGTGGTGAGCAGCACCGTTCTCCCCTGCCCGGCGAGCTCCCGGACGGCCTGCCACACCTCGAGGCGGCCCTCGGGGTCGAGCCCGCTCGTCGGCTCATCGAGAAGGATGACCGGCGGGTTCCCGATGAGGCTCATCGCGATGTCCAGGCGGCGGCGCATGCCTCCCGAGTAGGTCGACACTCTCCGTCTCGCCGCTGCGGCCAGTGCGAACCGTTCGAGCAGGCCGTCGGCGATCTTCCCGGGGTCCTTGAGGTGCCGCAGCCGGGCGACGAGGACGAGGTTCTCCCGTCCGCTGAGGATCTCGTCGACCGCCGCGAACTGCCCGGCGAGGCTGATGGACGCCCGCACCTCCGCGGCCTGCGTGGCGACGTCGAAGCCGTTGACGCTGACCATCCCCGCGTCCGCCCTCAGCAGCGTCGACAGGATGTTCACGATCGTGGTCTTGCCCGCTCCGTTCGACCCGAGCAGGGCGAAGATGGCGCCCCGCGCGATGTCGAAGTCGACGCCGCGGAGCACGTGCAGCTCCCTGTAGGACTTCTCGAGGCTCTGCACGCGGACCGCGGGCCCCTGAACCCCTGTCGTCATCGGTTGCCTCTTGTCATGCTGTTATCTCCGTACGCATACGGTGTATACGCCCGCAGTGTAGGTATGCGGCGTATACTTGTCAACCGATGACCCATGGCAACATGACAGAGCACGCGCGAGCGCGGCCGGGCCTGACCCGTGATGCCGTGGTGACCCGGGCCATCGAGATCGGCACCGCCGAGGGCCTCGAGGCGGTCAGCCTGCGGCGCCTCGCGCAGGAGCTCGGGGTCACGCCGATGGCCCTCTACCGCCACGTTCGCGACAAGCAGGACCTCCTCAATGCCATGACGGAGGCCGTCCTGGAGGGAATCGACGCCAAGGTCGGATTCCGACCCGGGATGACGTGGACGGAGCGGATGCGGCTGGCCATCGACAACTACAAGGAGCAGATCGACGCGCGTCCGCTCGCCCTTCCCCTCAGCATCGCCTACACCGGCGAAGGCCCCGCGTCCTTCTGGACGTATCTCGAGGACCTCCTGTCCATCCTGCTCGAGGCAGGGTTCGGGCGTCGGGAGGCGATCGTCCTGATCCGCATGATCTCGAACCTTCTCGCCGGGTACCTGCTGCTGCTCCGGCAGGGCGCGCCCCCGGACGCCGCGCAGCTCGACGCGCACCAGCTCGACCTGTTCCGACGGCGGTTGGTGCTCTCGCAATTGAGCCTCCCGCGCGACCAGTTCCCGAACCTGGTCGACAGCGCGGAGGACACGGCCGAGGTCTGGCTCAGCAGCCCGGACCGCTGGTGGCAAGACACCGTGGACCTGATCATGTTCGGCCTGGAGCGGATGCTCGAGCGCAGCCGCGACGGTTCAGGGCCGCAGCAGACCTCGGGCTGAATCACAGCCAGCCGCCGTTGGAGCCGGTGGCTCAGTCGGGAGAGCGGTCGGGCGCCGGGGCGTCCCTGTCGGCGCCCGTGCCGGCAACGGCGAGCACCGCATGGGGCCCGGGCGCCGACCCCGGGCGCGCGGCGACGAATGCCGCGTCGAGGTCGGCGGCCGCCGCCTCGATCATGAGTTCCCGGACGAGTTCGGCGGCCCGGTCGGCGGCACGGCCGATCTCCTCGAGGTCCTCGCGCCCCGGGTCTCCCGCAGCGTGCCCCTGGAGGTGGATCTCGCTGTAGCCCCGGATGATGGTCAGCAGGTTGTTGAAGTCGCGCGCCACGCCGGCGGCGAGCGTGCCGACCGCGTCCAGCTTCTCGATCGCCGCGGCACGCCGCACCTCGGCCACGCGTCCCTCGAAGGCCGCCTCGAGCCGGTCCCCGGCGGCGCGCAGCGCGGCCTGTTCGCGCTCCGCCCGCATGCGCCGCGCCCGGAGCAGCACCCCGGCCGACCCGGCGAGCAGGAGGGCCGTCACCGCGTCGATGCCGAGGTCCAGGGCGAGGCCGGCGGGTCCGGCGAATGCGCCGCTCGCGAGCAGGTGGGAAACCGCCAGCCAGGCAACGCCGGCTGCCGCGAGGGTGCCGGCGAGCACCGCCGCGCGCCGCGAGGACGCCATCTGGTCGGGTCGCGGGACCACGGGCGGTCACTCCTGGCGGGCGAGCGGCGCCCGACCTCCGCGATCGGGCCGTCACCAACGATAGACGGCCGCGCGCCTCCGTCCATCGGCAGAACGTACGGCCGGCGCTACGTCGGCTGCGCGAGGGGCGCGACGCGGACCGGGCCGGAGGGCGCGGACGCAGGGCCGCGACATCGCGCAGCACGCACCGGAACGCCGGGCGAGGGCGGGACCGCGCACCGTACGCCCGCCTACGAGACGGCGGGGATCTTGCGCCCGACCAGGTGCCCCAGGTCGTCGAGGGCCTGCTGCACGGTCCAGGCGGCCTGCGGATCGTGCAGGTTCTGGAGCCCCTGGGCGTCCAGCAGCGAGGTGAGCGTCGGATCGAGCCTCCCGCCGACGTTGGCGATGCCGACCGTGGCGATCCGCTCGTGGCCGTCCGGGCCCAGGAAGAAGAGCGCGTCGGTGTGCCCGACGTCGTACGTCTCGGGCTGGTGCGTCCACCAGTCCAGCGGCGCGGGCGAGGCGATCGGCTGCTTCTCGTAGCCCACCCCGAAGAACTGCCAGAAGCTCGCGATCTGCGCGGCCGAGCCCGTGAGCAGCGTCCAGTCGCTGCCGGTCAGCTGCGCGTACGCGCGGAGCCGGGCGGGCGAGTCTCGACCGGGGTCGACGGTGGTCTCGACGAAGACCACGCGACCGGACAGGCCTGCCTGGCGGATCGCCTGCTGCATCTCGATGAAGGCGCCGGTCGTGATCGGGCAGACCTCGTGGCAGAGGGTCAGGAACGGGGCGAGCACCACGTACCTGCCGTGGAACGCGGCCAACGAGGTCGGCTGCCCG
>JAJYGK010000189.1 GCA_021790715.1 Chloroflexota bacterium | reverse complement strand
CGCCGCCCTGCTCGAACGCGAGCGTGCCGCGCGCGCGGCGCTCGACCGGGTCCTGGTCGCGGGCGGCGGCGAACGCGAGGAACTCGCCCGGACCGAGCGGCTCGCCGCCGCGCACCGGTCACGGCTGCGGGAGCTCGACGAGGCCGTCCGCGCCGCCGAGGTGGCGGAGCTGGAGGCACGTCTCGCCCGCGAGGCGATGCGCGAGCAGATCCTCGTGGAGCTCGCCTCGCTCGGGCCCGTGGGCCTGGCGGCGCTGTCGAGGCCCGACGGGCGGGCCGCCGAGACGACCGGCGTGGGCGTCGTCGGCAGCGCGGGCGAAGCCGGCGTGAAGGCGGCCGAGGCGATCGACGTGGAGAGCCTGGTCGACGCCGATCGGGACGACCCGACGCGGGCGCTGGAATCCGCACTCGACGCCGCCGCGCCAACCTGGGAGCGTGAGCCGCCCCCGGCGGACGTGCCGTCGGCGGCGCGCCTCGCGACGCTCAGGCGGCACGTCCACGAGCTCGGCGGAGGCAACCCGCTCGCGGCGGAGGAGTACGAGGAAGTGCGCGCGCGGCTCGACGGCCTCGAGGCGCAGCGCGAGGACCTGGAGCGGGCCATCCGCGCCACCCGCGAGCTGATCGCCGAGCTCGACCGCCTCATCGCCGAGCAGTTCCGCGCCACGTTCGCCGCGCTCGAGGACGCGTTCTCGCGGCGGTTCACGCAGCTGTTCGGCGGCGGTGTGGCGCGCCTCAGCCTGACGGACCCCGAGGACCTGGAGCAGACGGGCGTCGAGATCACCGCCCAGCCGCCGGGCAAGAAACGGCAGCCGCTGGCGATGCTGTCGGGCGGCGAGCGCGCCCTCACCGCGGTCGCGCTCCTCTTCGCGATGCTCGAGGTGCGGCCGGTGCCGTTCTGCGTCCTCGACGAGGTCGATGCCGCCCTCGACGAGGCGAACGTCGGCCGGTTCACCGATGCGCTCCGGGAGCTCGCCGCCCGGACCCAGTGCATCGTGATCACCCACAACCGCGGTACGATCGAGGCGGCAGACGCCCTGTACGGCGTCACCATCGGCGACGACGCGGTGAGCCGGGTGATCTCGCTCCGCCTCGAGGAGGCGCGGACGATGGTCGAGGCGGCCGGCGCGGTGTGAGCCGGTTCGCATCCCAGCCTTCCCCGAGGATCCGTCGCGACATGTTCTGGAGACGAAACCGCGGCCAGCCGCGCCCCGAGGACGAGCATCCCGACGCGGTGCCGGAGCCGGCGCCCGACGAGGCCGGAACCTCCGCCGAGACCGGGACCCCCGACGACGCCGGGGCGCCCGGAGAGGACGGGATCCACGACGAAACCCGGACCGCCGGGGGCGTCGCGGAGCCCGACGGGGCCGGCGAGGAGCCGCTTCGCGACGGGGAGCGCTTGCCCGGCGAGCCGGGCAAGCGCGAGCCCCTCCCCGGCGAGCCGGCGCGCGACGACACGGCCCCGTCGCCGTCCGCCGACGTGCCGGCGACCGGGCCGGACGGCTCCGTCGAGCAGGGGGCGACGATCGCGGACGGTGTCGCGGCGAGCCGGCGCGGGTTCATGGCGCGCCTCCGTGGCATCCTGCGGGGCGGCGAGGCGGACGAGGAGACGTGGGAGCAGGTCGAGGAGACGCTGATCGCCGGCGACGTCGGAGCGCGCCTCTCCATGGAGGTCGTTGCCCGCGCGCGTTCGCGACGAGGCCCCGGCGGGCCGGAGGAATCCGTCCGCGCCGAGCTGGCCCGGCTCCTGCCGGCGGCGCCGGCCGGTGCCTGGCGTCCGTCCCGACCCGACCCGGCCGCTCCGGCGGTCGTCCTGGTCGTCGGCGTCAACGGCACCGGCAAGACGACGTCGATCGCCAAGATCGCCGCGCGGCTGGCCGCCGAGGGCGACTCGGTGATCCTGGCCGCGGCCGACACGTTCCGCGCAGCGGCGATCGAGCAGCTCGAGGCCTGGGCGGCCCGCCTGCGGCTGCCCGTCGTCGCGCACAAGGCCGGCGCGGATCCCTCGGCAGTGGTCTTCGATGCGCTGGACGCCGCCCACGCGCGTGGCGCGGACGTCGTCATCGTCGACACGGCGGGACGCCTGCACACCCGTCACAACCTGATGGAGGAGCTCGCCAAGATCCGCCGCACGATCGACAAGCGGCTGCCCGGCGTCGCACCCGAGGTGCTCTTCGTCCTCGACGCGACGACCGGCCAGAACGGGCTCGCCCAGGCGAAGGCGTTCCACGACGCGGCGCCGCTCACGGGGATCGTGCTCACCAAGCTCGACTCGACGGCGAAGGGCGGCATCGTCTTCGCGATCGAGCAGGCGCTCGGCATTCCCGTCGTGTTCGCCGGGGTGGGAGAGCGAGTCACGGACCTCGTCGACTTCGATCCGGCGGCGTTCGTGGAGGCGCTGTTCGAGGAGCCCGCGGCGCCGGCCGGTCCGGCCACGCCTGCGGGAGGGCCCGGCACCAGCGGCTGACCGACCGCGCGGAGCGGGCGCCGCCCGGGCCCGCCCTCGAGCCGGGCCAGGCCGGGGGAGGGGGGCGACACGCGTTCCCCGACCCGGTACACTTCGCCTGCGCCGGCATCGGCCGGCACCCGGTGTCGCCAGAACCCGCGCACCACGGACGCCCGGCCCAGGGCTGAAGGAGCACATCCCCCGTGTTCGACGCTCTCTCCGACCGCCTTCGCGACGTGCTCGGCAGGCTGACGGGTCGCGGTCACGTGACCGAGGCCGACGTCGACGCGGCCATGCGCGAGGTCCGGCTGGCGCTCCTCGAGGCCGACGTCAACTTCCGCGTCGTCAAGGAGTTCGTGGCGCGCGTCCGGGAGCGCGCCGTCGGCGCCGAGATCCTGGAGAGCCTGAACGCCGGCCAGCAGGTCATCAAGATCGTCCACGAGGAGCTCACCGACCTGCTGGGCCGCGGCGACCGGACGTTCCGGCTGACGGGCCAGCCGTCGGTCGTCGCGCTGGTCGGGCTGCAGGGATCCGGCAAGACGACGTCCGCGGCGAAGCTCGCGCGCTATCTCGTCAAGCAGGGGCGGCAGCCGCTGCTGGTCGCCGCCGATCCGTATCGACCGGCCGCGGTGGACCAGCTCGTCCAGCTTGGGCGCAGCCTGTCGATCCCCGTCTTCGCCGCCCCGCAGGGGACGCCGGTCGTGCAGATCGCACAGGACGGCATCGCCCAGGCCCGCCGGACGGGACGCGACGTCGTCATCCTCGACACCGCGGGGCGCCTGACGATCGACGAGGCGCTCATGGCGGAGATCCGGGACGTGGCGGCGACCGTCCGCCCGGCCGAGACGCTGCTCGTGGTCGACGCCATGACCGGCCAGGAGGCCGTCACCGTCGCCCAGTCGTTCGCGCAGGCCGTGCCGCTCACGGGCCTCGTGCTGACCAAGATCGACGGCGACGCGCGCGGCGGAGCGGCGCTCTCGATCGGTGCCGTGAGCGGGCTGGCCGTCAAGTTCCTCGGCACCGGCGAGAAGACCGACGCGATCGAGCCGTTCCACCCCGACCGCCTGGCGGGCCGGATCCTCGGCATGGGCGACGTGCTCACGCTGATCGAGCGGGCACAGGAGACGGTCGACGAGAAGGCCGCCCAGCGGGCCGCGGAGAAGCTGCGCCGCAACCAGTTCACGCTCGACGACTTCCTCGAGCAGATGCAGCAGATGAAGCGGATGGGGCCGATCGGCCAGATCCTCGAGATGGTCCCCGGGATGCGCGGCCTCGCGAAGGAGGCGCAGGGCGCGGTCGACCGGGGCGAGCTCAAGCGGGTCGAGGCGATCATCCAGTCGATGACGCCGGCCGAGCGCGCGGACCCGACGATCCTCAACGCGTCGCGGCGCAGGCGGATCTCCCAGGGCTCGGGCACGAGCACCGTGGACGTGAACCGCCTGGTCAAACAGTTCGGCGAGATGCAGCGCGTCATGCGCATGCTGCAGAAGCAGGGAGGGCGGCGGCCCGCGCTGCCGTTCGGGAGATGACGTACCAGGGGGATCCGGCGGGGGAGCCGACGCTTCCCGAGACGCCGGCCGTGGACTCGACCGGTGGCGGATGGAGCATCGTTCCCGCCGCGCCGGAGTTGGTGCCCGCGCCGCCGGCGCGGCGGCCGTGGCGCTGGTGGGTCGCGATCGCGGTCACCGTGCTGGTCGTCGGGGCGGCGGCCGCGGCGGCGCTGGTCACGACGCGCGGGGCGGCCGATTCGCCCACGCTCGCCTTCGTACCCGCCAACGCGATCGTGTATGCGGAGGGCAGGCTCGACGTCCCGGGCGACCAGGGCGCGGCGCTGGCCTCGTTCCTGTCGAACTTCCCGGGGTTCGCCGACACGTCGAACCTGCAATCGAAGCTGGGGCAGACGTGGGACCGGCTCTTCCAGGCCGCCCCGGGGAACCCCTTCTCCTACACCGCGGACGTGGCGCCGTGGTTCCAGGGCACGGTCGGTGTTGCCGTGCTGCCGGGGGCGGCCGGGGCCGAGCCGGGCGTGGTGATGCTGGCAGCCGTCGCCGACCAGTCGAAGGCCCAGGCCGAGCTCGACAAGGTCGTCGCCGAGGCGACGAAGGCAGGCGAGACGCCGAAGCAGTCGACCGTGTCGGGCGTGACCGTCTGGACGTTCACTCCGCCGGCTGACGGGACCGCGGGCGGGTCGGGAACGACGACCCATCCGCGCGATGTCAGCCTCGCGCTGCTGCAGGGCGCGTTCGTCGCCACGAACGACACGTCGGCGATCACCGCGGTCCAGGACGTCGCGGCCGGCAGGTCGGCCGGCCTGGCCGACTCGGCGGCCTACCGGGCGGCCGTGGGCAGTGCCGCGTCGCCGGCGCTCGGCGACGTCTACGTGTCGGTGACCGCCCTCCGCCAGGAGGCGGCGGCACTCGCTCCGGGCGCGGCGGCCCTGGCGTCGCCGCTCGCCTCGCCGCTGGCCGGCTGCTCCGCGCAGTCGGTGCCGCAATCCCTCTACGGGACGCTGCGCGCGAAGGCCGGCAGCCTGCAGATCGACGTGCGCGGGCAGAGTTCCGGCGGCACGCCCGCGACGCCGCACGATTCGACGCTCGTCGACCACGTCCCCGGCACCGCGCTCGCGTACTTCGAGTCGCACGACGCCGGCACGGCGCTCGCCTGCCTCGTCGCCCAGCTGAAGGCCGCGGCTGGGACGGCCGGCTCGTCCGGCGCGCAGTCGCTGGGACAGATCGAAAGCGTGCTCGGCGGCCAGCTCGAATCCTTCGTCTCGTGGATGGGCGACGCGGGCGTCGTGGTCGATGCGCCGACCGCCACCCAGGCCATGCCCCGCGTGGCGCTCATCGCCACTGTCACCGACACCTCGCTTGCCACGCAGCGGCTGGGCCAGCTGACCTCGCTGCTCCGCATGTTCGGATCGGCGGCCGGCGGCGGGATCACGGTGACCCAGGCCGCGCACGGCGCGGCGACGGTCACCACGCTGACGATCCCGGTCTCGAGCCTCCCGTCGCTGCCGGAGGCCACGCCCGGGGCAGCCGGCTCGGTTCCACCGGTATCCGTGAGCTGGACCCTCGCGGACGGCCGCTTCATCCTCGGCGTCGGCGCCGACACCGTGACCTCGCTGCTCGACCAGTCGACGGCGCAGAGCCTCGGTGCGACGCCGGCGTTCACCCAGGCGCTCACGTCGGCGGGCGGACCGTCGACCACGGGCTTCGCCTACGTCGACCTGCGCGCCCTGCGCGCGGCCGCGGAGGCGGCGATCCCCGCGTCCGAGCAGGCGAACTACGACGCGAACGTGAAGCCGTACCTGCTGCCGTTCGACCGCCTGGTGGCGGTCAACGGCGTCAGCGGCTCGGCCAACACGTCGCGCACCATCATCACCGTGGGCAACCCCGGGTAGCATTCCCGGCCGGCCGGCGTTCGGCCGGACACACAGGAACCGGACACGTGCCGGACGCACAGGAGGTACTCACTTGGCCGTCAGGATCCGACTCTCGCGCGTGGGCGCGACCAAGCAGCCCACCTACCGCGTGGTCGTCATGGACAGCCGCAGCGCCCGCGACGGGCGCGCGATCGACACGATCGGGCACTACAACCCGCGCACCGACCCGGTCGAGTTCCAGGTCGACGCCGAGAAGGCGACGCGCTGGATGAGCCAGGGCGCCACCCCGTCGGAGACGGTCGAGCGCCTGTTCCGCAAGGCCGGCATCCTGCCGGCCTCGAAGTAGCGGCACGGGAGGAGCCGGCAGTGGGTGCCGTCGAACTCGTCGAGTATGTGGCGCGGTCGCTCGTGGATCAGCCCGACCAGGTGACGGTCGGCGTCCACGAGGATCGCGAGGGGACCGTCATCGAGCTGCACGTGGCCGAGGACGACATGGGGAAGGTCATCGGCCGGAACGGCAGCGTGGCGAAGGCCCTGCGGACGCTGCTCAAGGTCATGTCCGCGCGCCAGGGTGAGTCGATCTCGCTCGAGATCGAGTGACGTCTTGCCGGCCGACGACCGGCGGTTCGTCGTCGGGCTCGTACGGGGGCTGCACGGCCTCCAGGGCGCCGTCCGGGTCGAGCCGCTGTCCGACGATCCCGCGCGCTTCGAGCCGGGTGCGCAGCTGTACCCGGAGGGGAGCGGCCGCCGCCTGACCGTCGACTGGGCCCAGGAAGATGGCCCCGGTCTGCTCGTGCGCTTCCGCGAGGTGCGGACGCGCGAGGCGGCGGAGTCGCTCCGCGACGTCTACCTGGAGGTCGAGCGTCCGCCCGGGGGGCTGGAGGCCGGCGCCTACTGGTGGCACGAGATCGTCGGCCAGCCGGTGGTGACCGATGCCGGCGAGGTGCTCGGCACGGTCGAGGACGTGTTCCGGGCCGGGGGCGGCGAGGTGTACGTCGTTCGGGGCGGCCCACGCGGCGAGCTGCTGATCCCGGCCGTGGAGGCGGTCTTCCGCGAGTTCTCGCCGCGGCAGGGGCGGCTCGTCGTCGACGCGGAGTCGCTCGGGCTCGAGCCGCTGCGACCGCGGCGGCCTCGGGGGCGGCGATCGTCGAAGGGCGCCGCGGACGACCGGTCGGCCGAGAGTCGGGCCGACGAGGATCAGGCCGCGCAGGGTCGGACGGTCGAGGGTCAGGCGTCCCATCGGCTGCTGGCCGGGGACCGGGCGATCGAGGATCACGCGGCCCATCGGCAGCAGGCCGGGGAGGACGCCCCCGGCGCCCCGTCCGGCACGACATCCCCGCCCGGCCGCACGTCTCCGGCCGGCTGAGGCTGATCGCGACGTGCGGATCGACGTCGTCTCGCTCTTCCCCGCCGTCTTCCCCGGACCCCTCGCCGAGAGCATCCCGGGCCGCGCGCTCTCACAGGGACTGGCCGAGCTGCACAGCCACGACCTCCGCACCTGGGGCCTCGGCCGCCACCGGAGCGTGGACGACTACACCTACGGCGGCGGCGCCGGGATGGTGCTGCGACCCGAGCCGGCGGCCGCGGCGCTCGACGCCGTGCGCGGCGAGGACGGGTACGCGGTCCTGCTCGACCCGGGCGGAGAGCTCTTCACGCAGGCGCGAGCCCGTGACCTCGCCGCGCGGCCGCACCTCGTCTTCCTGTGCCCCCGCTACGAGGGTGTCGACGACCGCATCCGTCGCATGGTCGACCTGGAGCTGTCGATCGGCGACTACGTGCTGTCGGGCGGCGAGATTCCCGCGCTCGTCGTGATCGACGCGGTGCTGCGCCTGCTCCCCGGCGCCATCGACGAGGCCTCGACCGAGGAGGAGTCGTTCACGTCGGGGCTGCTCGAGTACCCCCAGTACACGCGTCCGCCGGAGTTCGGCGGCGAGCGCGTGCCGGAGGTGCTGGTCAGCGGCGACCACGCGGCCGTGGCCCGCTGGAGACGCGAGCAGGCGATCGAACGGACCCGCCACAACCGGCCAGACCTGCTGGTCGACGTGCCGGTCACCGCCCGCGAGCGCAGCGTGCCGGGCCTGCCCGCGACGGAGGTGTCGACGGAGGCGCCCGCGGTCAAGCCCGCGGGCAGACCGGCGAGCCGGCGCCACCACGATCGGGCGGACGACGCGGAGCGGTGGGACGCCTCCGGGGAATAGGCAGCCGTGTGGCATCCATGCGGCATCCATGTTGTCGCCCGCCGGCGCGTTGTCGCCCGCCGGCGCGTTGTCGCCCGCCGGCGCGTTGTCGCCCGC
>JAJYGK010000150.1 GCA_021790715.1 Chloroflexota bacterium | reverse complement strand
CGGGGCGCGCCTGGGCGAGGGCCCCGTCTGGGACGAGGAGGCCGGGGTCCTCGTCTGGGTCGACATCCTTGGCCCGGCGGTCCACCTCTACCGGCCGTCGGACGGATCCGACCGGGTGATCCCGGTGCCGTCGCCGGTCGGCGCGGCCGCCCTGCGCGAGGCGGGCGGCCTGCTGCTCGCCCTGGAGGACGGGTTCTGGCTGCGCGACGCGGACGGGACGATGCGGCTGCTCGCGCCGGTCGAGGCCGGCGATCGCTCGACCCGCATGAACGACGGCCGCGTGGATCCCGCCGGCCGCTTCTACTGCGGGACGATGGCGTACGACGAGCGCCCGGGTGCCGGTGCCCTGTACCGGCTCGACCCGGACGGCCACGTGGAGCGGATCCTCGACCGCGCGACGATCTCGAACGGCATCGACTGGAGCCCCGACGGGCAGCGCTGCTGGTACATCGACACGCCGACGATGGGCGTGGACCGGTTCGACTACGAGCGTGAGACGGGCGCGCTGGCGAACCGGCACCGGGTCGCCACGATCCCCGACGGACAGGGGTTCCCGGACGGCCTGACCGTCGATGCCGAGGGCGGCGCCTGGGTCGCGTTCTGGGACGGCTGGTGCGTGCGGCGCTACCTGCCGGACGGGACGCTCGACCGGGTCGTCCGGGTGCCGGTCGCGCGCGTCACGAGCTGCGCGTTCGGCGGCCGGCAGCTCGACGAGCTGTACATCACCACGGCCTGGAACGGACTGTCCGCCGCGGAGCGCGAGGCGCAGCCGCATGCCGGCGGGCTGTTTCGCGCGCGGCCCGGCGTCCGCGGGCTGCCCGCGCGGCGCTTCCGGGGCTGACCGCCGGCTCCGCTACACGAGTTCCGGGCGCTGCCACTCCCGGCCGAGCACGTGGTGGTCGAGGAACGCGAGCACCGTCGCGTACCACAGCCGCGAGTTCTGCGGCTTCAGCACCCAGTGGTTCTCGTCGGGGAAGTACAGGAACTTCGACTCGACGCCGTGCAGCTGCAGGTCCGTCCACAGCTGCAGCCCCTCGCTGATCGGGACCCGGTGGTCGAGCTCGCCGTGGATCACGAGCATCGGCGTGCGGATGGCGCCGATCGCCGCCGACGGGCTCTGCTCGACGTAGCGATGGGGATCCGCGTACGGATCGCCGAACTCGAACTCCCACCAGTTGCCGTCGTCGGTCGTCCCGTGGAAGCCGCGGAGCTCGTAGAGGCTGGCGTGCGTCACGATGCAGCGGAAGCGATCCGTGTGGCCGGCGACCCAGTTCGCCATGTAGCCGCCGAACGAGCCGCCCATCAGCGCCTGCCGCGCCGCGTCGATGTCCGGGCGCGCGATCGCGGCATCGACGGTGGCGATCATGTCGGTGAACGGGGCCTCGTTCCAGCGACCCCAGCCGCGCTGGATGAACGCCTGCCCGTAGCCCAGCGAGAAGGCCGGGTCGGGGAGCAGCACCGCGTAGCCACGGGCGGCGAGGATCTGCGAGTTCCAGCGCCAGTGCCAGCCGTCGGTCCAGGAGCCCAGCGGACCCCCGTGGACGAACACCACGAGCGGCGCGGGGTGCTCCGGGGACGCGTCCGGCGGGAGCACCAGCCAGGCGCCGATCCGGGCGCCGTCCGACGCCGTCGCATGGATCCGCTCGACCCGGCCCGGCGCCCCCACCGCGTCCTCGCCGTGGGCCGGGGAGGGGAGGATCGTCGGCGGCTGCTCTGCCGCCCGCGCATCCAGCCGCACGACCTCGTCGGGCACGCGGAGCGTGGAGCGGAAGGCGAAGACGGCCGATCCGTCGGGCGCGGGCGCGATGCTCGCGAGCGTCCCGTCGGCGGACAGGCAGGTCACCTCTCCGTTCTCGACGTCGACCCGGAAGATGCCCTCGCTGCCCTCGCGGTGCGCGAGGAAGAAGACGGCGGAGCCGTCGGGTGACCATGCCGGGGAATCGGGCCACAGATCGGCCGAGGGGGCCAGGTCGCGGGTCCCGCCGCCGGCCAGGTCGACGAGCCACAGCCGGCCCTCCTCGGCGGTCTCCGGATCGCCCAGCGGGGTCCGGACGCAGGCGGCCCATCTCCCGTCGGGGGAGATCGCGGGTTCGTCGTAGGAGGCGTCGCCGGCCGTCACGAGCCGCTGCTCGCCGGTCTCCACGTCGATGGCGACGAGGTTCGCGAGCGGGCGGTGGACGTCGCGCGAGAGCAGCGAGGCGACGACCGTCCCGCCGTCCGGCGAGATGTCGAACCCGCGCTCCTCGAGCCCCGCCCCGGCGTCCGGCGTCAGGTCGCGCACCCCGACCGCAGGTCCCGTCCCCTCGGGGATGCGCGCCGCGAGCAGGTGGCGCTCGCGCGGGCCGAGGTAATGGTCCCAGTGCCGGATGGGGTACGACTCGAACAGCAGCGCGGAGACGCCGGCGTCCGTGCGTGCCTTCGCCCGGGCGGCGTCGGCGTCGAGCGTCCCGGCGTTCGGGTACATCTTCGCGGCCATGACGACGGTGCGGGAGGCGCGCGCCACGTGGACGTCCTCGACGCCCCCCTCGGGCGCGAGCAGCTGGCGCGCCTCGCCGCCATCGGCGGGCAGCACCCACAGCGCCTGGGCCTCCCGCTTCTCGGCATCCTCGCGCGCGTCGGGGTCCGGCCGCGCGGACGCGAACAGCAGCGAGCCGTCCGGCAGGAACGCGGGGCTGCACTCGCCCGCCGCGGACCGGGTCAGGCGGCGCGGTTCCCGGTCGCCGCGTGGGTCCACCTCCCACAGGCTGTTGACGAGCTTCTTCCCGTCCGGCGCGGGCACGGCCACGGTGACGACGAGGCGCGTCCCGTCGGGCGAGCAGCGCAGGTCGGAGAGACGCGGCAGCGCGACGAACCGGTCGAAATCGAACGTCTCACTCATGCGCGCATCATGGCATGCGCCGGACGCGGCGATCGTCCCGGGGCGGGTCCGGGGACGCCGGCGGGGCCGGTTGCGCGGGTCGCGCGTCCGCCACGCGTGTGGGTCGCGCGTCCGCCACGCCGGGCGATCGGGCGTCGTCCACGCCGGCCCGTCAGGTTCCTGCCGCGACCTCGATCTCCTCGGGCAGCCAGAACCAGCGCAGCGCCTCGAAGTCCGGGCCCACGGCGCGCGGCGCCTCGAGCGCGGGGGCGGCATCGGGTGGGGCGGCGAGGATGGTGCGCGCCTCCGCCAGGTACTCCGCCAGGCGCGTCTCGGGCTCCCGGTGCCGGTGCGCCCGATAGTGCATCCCGCCGTCCTCGTAGCTGACGTCGTGGAGGGAGAGCGGCGGCTCGGGAGCGCCCAGGCAGTGGTGCCACAGACCCGACGGCGGGTCGAACCGGTAGCGGGGAAGGAGGCGCCAGCCCTCGGTCGCGACCAGGTCGACCGCGTCGAGGATGTACTGGAACGTGGCCTCGGTGATGAAGTAGTTGAAGTTCACGCGCACCCAGCCGGGCTTGATCCCCTCGCACCCGCGCTCGACCTCGCGCTCGAACGCCTGGGAGCGCTCCAGGTCGATCCCGAGCAGTCGGTGCCCGTAGGGGCCGGCGCACGAGCAGCCGCCGCGCGCCTGGATCCCGAACAGGTCGTTGAGCAGCGCCACGACGAAGTTGTGATGCAGGTAGCGCTCGCCGTGACGGACGACGAACGAGACGATCGAGAGGCGCTCCGCCGTGTGCGAGCCCAGGACCTCGATCGCGGGGTTGGCGTCCCAGCGCTCGATCGCACGCCGGATGAACGAGGTCTCGCGGCGGCGGATCTCGTCCTCGCCGACCGCCTGCTTGAGCCCGAAGACCAGCCCGGCGCGGATCGACTCGACGATCGCGGGCGTCCCGCCCTCCTCCCGTCGCTCGATGTCGTCGAGGTAGACGTGCTCGAGCGGGCTGACGTACAGGACCGTCCCGCCGCCGGGCAGGGACGGCACGCGATTGCGGAAGAGCTCGCGGCGGGCGACCAGGACGCCCGGGGTGCCCGGCCCGCCGACGAGCTTGTGGGGCGACAGGAAGATCGCGTCCTTGTACGCGAGCGCCCCGTCGGGGCCGTCGTCGCCGGCCATCGAGATCCGCACGTACGGCGCCGCGGCCGCGTAATCCCAGCACGACAGCGCGCCGTGCCGGTGCAGCAGGATCGAGATCGCGCGGTCGTCGCTGATGATCCCCGTCACGTTGGACGCGGCCGAGAAGCTGCCGATCCGCAGCGGGCGCGACGCGTACTGCTCCAGCGCCCGCTCCAGCGCCCGGAGGTCCACGCGGCCGTCGCGGTCCTCGCCGATGACGACCACGTCGGCGATCGACTCGCGCCACGGCAGCTCGTTCGAGTGGTGCTCGAAGGGGCCGATGAAGACGATCGGCCGATCCTCGGGCGGGATCCGCGAGCGCAGGTCGTAGCGGTCGTCGAGGCCGGCCGGGATGCGCAGCGCGAGGACGTCGACGAGCCGGTTGACGGCGGCGGTGGAACCGGAGCCGACGAAGACGACCGCGTGCTCGGCCTGGTTCGCGCCCACCGCGTCCCGGATGATCCCGCGGGCCTCCTCGCGGAAGCGCGTCGTCTGCAGGCCGGTCCCCGACGACTCGGAGTGCGTGTTGGCGTACAGCGGGAGCACCGCGTCGCGCAGGTAGTCCTCGATGAACGAGAGCGAGCGACCCGACGCGGTGTAGTCGGCGTACGTGATGCGGCGCACGCCGAACGGCCCTGCCACGGCCTCGTCGTCACCGATCAGGGAACGGCGGATGAGCTCGACGAGGGGCTCGGACGTGGCGACCGGGGGGTGACGCACGACTCCCATCGTAGCGAGGTGTCCGGTCGGGCGCTCGGGGGCATCCGCGCCCGGCGGGTATCGGCTCCTGTCTGCCGGCCGCTCGGCCCCCCGCTCCGCGCCGATCGGCCGTCGGCAGCGCGGCCGCGGGCGGCGGTACAATCGACGCGGTTCTGCGTCCCGTCTCCGCGCGTGCCCGGAGCCGCGTTCCGACGTCCCCATTGACCGAACGCTCCCCGACCACGAACCATCCTTGTGCACAAGGAGCCAGCGACCGATGACCACGACCGAGATCGTTCCCGAGCGGACCCACCACGCGGCGAAGCGCTACATCTACGCCTTCGGTGGCGGGCACGCGGACGGGAACGGCGAGATGAAGGGGCTGCTCGGCGGCAAGGGCGCCGGCCTCGCGGAGATGACGCGTGCGGGCCTGCCGGTGCCCCCCGGCTTCACCATCACCACCGAGGCCTGCAACGACTACTTCTCGAGCGGGCAGCGGCTCCCCGACGGGCTCTGGCAGGACGTCCAGGACGCCATGCGCGAGGTGGAGCGCGAGACGGCCAAGACGTTCGGCGGGCGCGAGAACCCCCTGCTCGTGAGCGTCCGCTCCGGCGCGAAGTTCTCGATGCCGGGCATGATGGACACCGTCCTCAACCTCGGCCTCAACGAGGAGACGCTCCCGGGCCTGATCGCGCTCACGCAGAACGAGCGCTTCGGCTGGGATGCGTACCGACGCTTCATCCAGATGTTCGGGCGCATCGTCATGGACGTGCCCGGCGAGCGCTTCGACGAGGCACTGGACGCGGCCAAGGAGCACCACGGCGCGAAGGCCGACACGGATCTCGACGCCGCCGCCCTCCGCGAGCTGGTCGGCGTGTACAAGGGGATCGTCCGGGACGCCACCGGGCGCGAGTTCCCGTCCGACCCGGACGAGCAGCTCGACCTGGCCATCAAGGCCGTCTTCGGCTCCTGGTTCGGCAAGCGCGCCGTCGACTACCGCAACTTCAACAAGATCGCGCACGACCTGGGCACCGCCGTCAACGTCGTGACGATGGTCTTCGGCAACATGGGCACCGACTCCGGGACCGGCGTCGCGTTCACGCGCGACCCGAACACCGGCGAGAAGGTCCTCTACGGCGAGTACCTCACGAACGCGCAGGGCGAGGATGTCGTGGCCGGCATCCGGACGCCGCAGAAGATCGCGCAGCTGGAGCAGGACCTGCCGGAGGCCTACCGCCAGTTCCGCCAGATCGCCGACCGGCTCGAGAAGCACTACCGCGATGTGCAGGACCTGGAGTTCACGATCGAGCGGGGCCGCCTCTTCATGCTGCAGACCCGCAGCGCGAAGCGCACCGCCGCCGCGGCCGTGAAGATCGCGACCGACATGGTGGCCGAGGGGATCATCTCCGAGGCCGAGGCCGTCGCCCGCATCGAGCCGGCACAGGTCGACCAGCTCCTCCGCGCGCAGTTCGACCCGAAGGCGCGCCAGCAGGCCCCCCGGATCGCGAAGGGCCTGAACGCCTCGCCGGGTGCCGCCGTCGGCCGGGCCGTCTTCGACGCCGACACGGCCGTGGAGTGGGCCGGCCGGGGCGAGAAGGTCGTGCTCGTGCGCATCGAGACGTCCCCGGACGACTTCCACGGCATGGCGGTCGCGCAGGGGATCCTGACCGCCCGTGGCGGCGCCACGTCGCACGCCGCGGTCGTCGCGCGCCAGATCGGGAAGCCGTGCGTCGCCGGGTGCTCGGAGCTCGTCGTCGACTACCGGGCCAGGTCGGCCAGCTCGAACGGCTCGACCTTCCGCGAGGGCGACGCGATCAGCGTGGACGGCTCGACCGGCGAGGTCTTCCTGGGCGCCCTGCCCACCGTGGCGGCCCGCTTCGAGGAGCAGCCCGACCTGCAGCGGATCCTGGGCTGGGCCGACGGCATCCGCCGGCTCATGGTCTGGACGAACGCCGACAAGCCCGAGGAGGCGGCCCAGGCCCGCGCGTACGGCGCGCAGGGGATCGGCCTCTGCCGCACCGAGCACATGTTCCGCGAGGGCGAGCGGCTCGAGATCGTCCGGGCGGCCATCCTCGTCGCGACGCAGGCGACGCGCGCGAAGGCGGCGGCCGAGGCCGGCGATTCGCTCTCGGATGCCGATCGCGCCGCCATCGAGCAGTTCGACGCCGCCATGGGCAAGCTCGAGAAGCTCCAGCAGGGCGATTTCGAGGGGATCCTCGCGGCCATGACCGGGCTGCCGGTCATCATCCGGCTGATCGATCCGCCGCTCCACGAGTTCCTGCCCAAGCACGAGGAACTCCTCGTGCAGGTCACGCAGTACCGCGACCGCGGCACCCCCGAGGGCGATCCCGGCTTCGCCGAGGCGCGCGGGATGCTCGCGGCGGTCGAGTCGATGCGCGAGCAGAACCCGATGCTCGGCCTGCGCGGCATCCGCCTCGGCCTCATGATCCCGGACTTCGTGAAGATCCAGACCCGCGCGATCCTCAACGCGGCCATCGCCGTGAAGCGGCAGGGCAAGGACCCGCACCCCGAGATCATGATCCCGCTCGTCGGGCACGTGAACGAGCTGCGGGCCACGCAGACGCTGCTCGAGGCGGAGGCGAAGTCCGTCGTCGAGAAGGCGGGCGAGCCGATCGCCTACAAGTTCGGCACGATGATCGAGATCCCGCGCGCCTGCTGGGTCGCGGGCGAGATCGCCGAGCTCGCGCAGTTCTTCAGCTTCGGGACCAACGACCTGACGCAGATGACGTTCGGCTACAGCCGCGACGACGCCGAGGGCGGGTTCCTGCTGAAGTACGTCGAGGAGAAGATCCTCCCGTACAACCCGTTCCAGTCGCTCGATCCCGTCATCGTCGACGAGATGCGCATGGCCGTCGAGCGAGGCCGCAAGACGCGGCCGGACCTCGAGGTCGGGATCTGCGGGGAGCACGGCGGCGACCCGCTCTCGATCGCGTACTGCAACGAGATCGGGCTCAACTACGTCTCGTGCTCGCCGTTCCGCGTGCCGGTCGCGCGGCTGGCGGCGGCGCAGGCGGTCCTCGCGGCGGAACAGGACAAGTAGGCAGATCGAGAGCGAGGGGTCCTGCCGGAGGACGTCCCGTCCGCGCTCCGCGGCCTCGGCGCCATCGCGCCGGGCCGCTGCGCGCTCCCGGGCACGCCCTCCGTCACCCCTCTCCCTGGCCGCTCTGCCCTGTCCGTCGCTCGGCGGGAACTGACATCGCGGGGTGCGGCCGCGCGCCCGCGGCGGTGGTCGGCGAGCGCGGCGGGCACTCGCGAGAGGAGTCGCATGGAGTTCCGTGAGGTCGTTGCCCGGCGGCGGATGGTGCGGCATTTCGCGGAGGACCCGGTCACCGACGAGGTGATCGAGCGCATCGCCGCGGCCGCGCAGCGGGCCCCGAGCGCCGGGTTCAGCCAGGGGCAGCGGCTGATCGTG
>JAJYGK010000067.1 GCA_021790715.1 Chloroflexota bacterium | reverse complement strand
GGCTGATCGCGCGCGGCGAGGCGCGGGAGGACGGCGGCGCCGCCGGCGGGCACGGCCGATCCATCGTCGCCGGCGTCGCGCCGGAGGAGCTTCCGCTGTCCGACCCGCTCGCACTCGTCACCGGCACATCGATGGCCCTGCGGATCGAATCCGAGTTCGGAGGGCGGCTGCAGTTCACGCTGCTGGATGCGCCGGTCGTGGCGACGGCCTACGCGATCCTGATGGACCTGGTCGCCCTGGAGCGCGAGGAGCGACCGGCGATCTGACCGACCCCCGGCGAGCGCACGCGCGCCCGGGGGAGGTGATCAGGCCCGGCACCCGTCGGCTGGCCGGGTGGCGGCCGCCGGCAGCCTGGTGACTCAGTCGACGCCGGCTCAGTCGACGCCGAAGTCCGCCAGGCGATCCTCGTCGAAGCCGGCGTGATGCGCGAGCTCGTGGACGAGCGTGATCCGGATCTCCTCCGCGAGCTCGACCGGATCCCGGAAGTCCTCCTCCAGCGGCTCGCGGAACAGCGTGATCTTGTTGGGGATCGCGACCCAGTCGGCGCCGTACTCCGTGGGCGGCACGCCCTCGTACAGGCCGTAGAGCATGTCGCCCGGGCGCAGGCCGGCCGTGCGGCGCTGTTCGGGGCTCGGGACGTCATCGACGACGATCGCCACCTCGTCCAGGAGCGGTCGAAGCGGCCCGGGCAGGCCGTCGATCGCGTGCTCCAGGGCGCGCTCGAAGAACGACTGCCCGAACGAGGGTCGCGGCCGCGCGGCGCGATGACGAGCGGCGCGGCTTCCCCGGCGGCGGATCGGCATGTCGAGATGGTAGCCGGGCCTGGACGGCCGGACCTGCATCGGGCGAGGCGGACCGCGCGGCGCGCGGTCGGGTGCCTGTTCCGGACGATCGTCCGTGGCCGACCGGTACCGTCGTCCGGTTCCCGCCGGCGGGAGGTTCCGCCACGATCCCGGCATGGTTCGCAGGATTCTCGCCGCCGTCTTCTGGTTCGTCGCCATTGGTGCCTGGTACGGCTTCGCATCGTTCGCGTTCGGCCTGCCGCAGGCCCTCGGGCCCGTGCTCGCCGCGGCGATCGCCCTGTTCGTGGCGGTCGATCCCGGGCACGTCATCTGGACGGCGCGCGCCCGAGGCTGATCGCGCGGCAGACACGCCGCCCGAGGCTGAACGCACGGCGTGCGCGTCGGCGCCCCGTCCGGACGGTTCACCGTGCTTCGAGTGCCGGATCCTCGTGCACGGCCGCACCCTCGACCAGCGTGAGGAGCACCCGGGCATCCGTCGGCGCTCCCGCGTCGGGCGCGAGGATGTCCCGGTCGAGCACGACGAGATCCGCCAGCTTGCCGACCTTGACCGTGCCGGTGACGTCGTCCAGGTGGTTCGCGTACGCCGCGCCGATCGTGTAGGCGGCCAACGCGTCGGGCAGGTCCAGTGCCTCGCCGGGCAGGAGCGGCTCCTGGTCCGGTTCGTCTGGTGAGATGCGCCTGACAGCCACCTCGACCTCCGCCATCACGTTCGGCGTGCTGACCGTCCAGTCGCTGCCCCCGGCCAGGATCGCGCCGGCGCGCCGCAGCGAGCGGAACGGGTACTGGAGCGCGAACCGCTCGGGCGCCAGGAACGGCCGGGTCAGCTCGACCATCTGGCGGTCGTTGCAGGCCCAGAACGGCTGGATGTTCGCGATCGCGCCGAGCGCGCGGAAGCGCGGGATGTCCCCGGGATCGACGACCTGGAGATGCGCCAGCTCGTGCCGCAGGTCGGAGGGACCGTTCGCCAGCCGCGCGGCCTCGATCGCGTCGAGCCCTTCGCGGACCGCCCGGTCGCCGAGCGCGTGGAAGTGCACCTGGAAGCCCTCGGCGTCGAGCCGCGTGACGTGCCGTTTCAGCATCTCCGGGTCCACGAAGCTGATGCCGCGGTTCGCGGTCGCGCGGCCCCGGCCGTCGAGGTACGGGTGCAGCATCGCGGCCGTGAAGTTCTCGGCCACGCCGTCCAGCATGATCTTCGCGGTCGTGGCGCGCAGCCGGCCGAGCGTCCCGGTCCGTCGCTGCTCGATCATGCTCTCGATCTGCTCGCCGCCGCGCTCGCGCTCCCACCAGAGGCATGCGATCACGCGGGCCGTCAGCCGTCCCCGTTCGGCCAGGAGCCGGTAGGCCGCGAGGTCGTCGGGCGTGACCCAGGCGTCCTGCCAGGCTGTTATCCCGAGTCGGTGCAGGTAGGCCTGCGCGAGCTCGATGCCGCGAGCCCGCTCCTCGACCGGGAGGACCGGGAGGATCCGCTTGACCTCCTCGATCGCCCCCTCGTGCAGCGTGCCGGTCGGCTCGCCGCCGGCATCGCGTTCGATCCGCCCGCGCGGCGGGTCCGCGGTCCCGCGGGCGATGCCCGCGACCGCCAGGGCGCGTGAGTTCGCCCACGCGCCGTGCCCGTCGCGGTTGATGAAGAACGCGGGGCGGTCCGGCACGACGGCGTCCAGGTCCTCGCGCCTCGGCGTCCCACCCGGGAAGGCCTCGAGGTACCAGCCGTCTCCCAGGATCCACTCCGCGTCGGGATGCGCGGCCGCGTACGCGCGGATGGCGGCCTGGTACGCACCCAGGCTGCGCGGCAGGTCGTGGAGGGGGCAGCGCAGCAGCCCCACGCCGGCCATCGACGGGTGGACGTGAGCGTCCTGGAAGGCGGGGAGGAGCGTCCGGCCGGCCAGGTCGATTCGACGCGTGCGCGGCCCGGCGCACTCGAGGATCTCTCGATCCGAGCCGACGGCGGCGATGCGGCCGTCGCGCACGGCGATCGCCGACGCGGTGCGGCGCACCGCGTCCATCGTCTGCACCGACCCGCCGGTCAGGACCAGGTCCGCGCGTTCGTCTCGCCCGCTCATCGTGCGTTCCTCCTCCCGCGCCGGCACCTCCCGGGAAGGCCTCTCCCGTGCCGGGCGTAGCATTGCGCCGTGGACCTCACGCTGCTGCTCATCCTGCTGCTGATCGTGGCGCTCGTCTGGCGCGGCCCGAAGACGCTGCCGCAGCTCGGCCGCATGTTCGGCGAGGGAATCCGCGCCGCACGCCGGCAGGTCCGCGGCGAGGACGAGCAGGAGCCGCCCGCCGCTTCCCGTTCCGCCGATCGATCCTGAGATGGTCGAGCGGCTCCCGGAGCACGTGCGAGCCCTCGTCACCGAGATCGAGACCGAGATCGGCGAGGAGGGACCCGAAAGCATCCTGCCGGCACCAACCCCCGCCGAGATCATCGAGGGTCGCCAGGCGGGCCCGGACGGCCGGAGCACGGCGGTCGCCGGGTCGGCCGCGGCGATCGAGCAGGCCGTCCGCGACATCCTGGTCGAGATCGGGGAGGACCCGGACCGGCAGGGCCTCGTCGGGACGCCGGGTCGCGTCCACCGCATGTACGCCGAGCTGACGGCCGGCTACCACGTCGATCCGAAGCGCCTCATCAACGGGGCCATCTTCGACGTCGACTACAGCGAGATGGTCGTCGTCAAGGACATCCCCTTCTACAGCCTCTGCGAACATCATCTCCTGCCGTTCTTCGGCACAGCGGCCGTGGCGTACATCCCGAAGGGGCGCGTGATCGGGCTCTCGAAGATCCCCCGGATCGTCGAGATGTACGCGCGCCGGCTGCAGGTGCAGGAACGCATGACGCAGCAGATCGCGGACCTGCTGATGCAGACGCTCGAGCCGATGGGAGTCGGCGTGGTGCTCGAGGCGACGCACCTCTGCGCGGTCATGCGCGGGGTGAAGAAGAGCGGGACCGTCATGACGACGAGCGCCGTGCTGGGCAGCTTCCGGGCGCGCGACCGCACCCGCGCCGAGTTCTTCTCCCACCTCGATCGGCGTCCGCCCGGCGAGTGACACGAGCCCGGCAGCGGCCGCGACGATCGCGGGCGCACCGGGGCCGGGTCGCGACGGTATGATCGCCGCGATGACGGATCGGCGGATCAGGGTGCTCATCGCGAAGCCGGGCCTCGACGGCCACGACCGGGGCGCGAAGGTGCTCGCGCGGGGCCTGCGCGACGAAGGGTTCGAGGTGGTCTACACGGGCCTCCGGCAGACGCCCGAGATGATCGCATCGGCGGCGCTGCAGGAGGACGTCGACGTCGTCGGCCTGTCGATCCTGTCGGGCGCGCACATGACGCTCGTCCCGCGCGTGTGCCGGGCCCTGCGGGACGAGGGGCTCGGGGACGTGCTCGTGACGGTCGGCGGGATCATCCCGGACGACGACGTTGCCGCGCTCCACGAGGCGGGCGTGGACCGGGTGTTCGGCCCGGGGACGACGATCGGGGAGGTTGCAGAGTACCTCCGATCGAGCGTGCGGCCGCGCGAGACGGCGTGACCGACGGGAACGCCGGGGCGAATTCCGGCGACCCCGGCGAGCTCCGGTCCGGGCGCGGCGACGACCCGGGTGGGGGCGATCCGCCCGCCGCCCGCACCTCCCCGCGCGGTGCGCACCTGGCCGAGCGCGTGCGCGCCGGCGACAGGCGGATGCTCGCGCGCCTCCTGACCGAGATCGAGGACAGGACGGCCGTGGCCGAGGCGGCCCTGCGCGTCCTCTACCCGCTGAGCGGGGGCGCGCACCTCGTGGGCGTCACCGGAGCGCCCGGCGCTGGCAAGAGCACGCTCGTGGCCGCGCTTGCCCGGGCCGTCCGCGCGTCCGGGAGACCGGCGGCCGTCCTGGCGATCGATCCGTCGAGCCCGATCACCGGCGGCGCCCTCCTCGGCGATCGCATCCGCATGCAGGAGCATGCCGGAGACCGGGACGTCTTCATCCGGTCGATGGCGTCGCGCGGACACGCCGGCGGGCTCGCCGCAGCGTCGGTCGACGCCGCCGCGGCCCTGGACGCCGCGGGCTTCCCGATCGTCTTCCTCGAGACGGTGGGAGCCGGCCAGAGCGAGGTCGAGATCGCGTCCATCGCCGACACGACCCTGGTGGTCGAGGCGCCGGAGATGGGAGACGAGGTGCAGGCGATCAAGGCGGGGCTCCTCGAGGTGGCCGACATCGTCGTCGTGACGAAGGGCGACCGCCCCGGCGCGGGGCGGACGGCGGCCCAGCTGCGGGCCATGCTGACCGTCGGCGCAGCCGACGAGGCGGAGGCGATCCGCCGCGCCGAGGCGCACGGTCGGCGGCGGCCGAAGCGCCCCCAGGTCGTGCTGGTGACGGCGCCGACCGGCGACGGGATCCGCGACCTCCTCGACGCGCTCGACCGCCGGGCGGCCGGTCGCGATGCCTCGGCGGTCCGGCCGGCGCGCCTCGCCCGTGCCGCGGCCCAGCTCGATGCCGTGCTCGCCGAGCGACTGCGTGCCCGGCTTCGCGACGCCCACCGCCGCGACGAGATCGACGCCGTCATCCGGGCGGTGGCCGAGCACGAGCTGGACCCGTACGCCGGGGCAGACCGCGTGATGGCGCTCGTCGAGGGATCGCCGTCCGGCGGCTGAGCCGGCCCCGGCAGAGCCCCGCACCGACACGTCGCGCGGTGCCGCGGAACCCCCTCCGCGGCCCGGTGCGTGCAGTACCCTTCGGCTCCATGAGCATCAACACGGTCCTCGTCTGCGGCGCAGGGCTGATGGGACACGGCATCGCCCAGGTGTGCGCGGTCTCCGGTCACGACGTGTTCCTGTACGAGCCCGATCGCTCACGCGCGGAGGCCGGTCTCGGCCGGATCTCCGGCAACCTCGAGCGCGCGGTCTCGAAGGGTCGCATGAGCGACGAGGAGCGGCGAGCCGCGCTCCGGCACATCCGCATCGCCGACGCCCTCGGCGCGGCGGCAGCCCAGGCGGACCTGGCCGTCGAGGCCGTCTTCGAAGACGAGGCCGTCAAGCGATCGCTCTTCTCGGAGCTCGACCAGCGGGCGCCGGAACACACGATCCTCGCCTCCAACACGAGCTCGATCAGCATCACGAGGCTCGCCTCGGCGGTGCGGTCACCCCGGCGGCGGCGCTTCATCGGGATGCACTTCTTCAGCCCCGTGCCGGTCATGCCGCTCATCGAGCTCGTCCGCGGGGCGGAGACCTCGGACGAGTCCGAGCAGTCCATCCGGGAACTGGCCGGGCGGCTCGGCAAGCAGGTCATCGTCAGCAAGGATCGTCCGGGGTTCATCGTGAACCGGGTCCTCATGCCCTACCTCGTCGAGGCGATGCGCGCCTACGAGGAAGGGCTGGGCACGCCGGAGGACATCGACGCCGGCGTGCGGCTCGGCCTCAACCACCCCATGGGTCCGCTCGAGCTGGCCGACTTCATCGGGCTCGACGTCTGCCTCCACGTGATGGAGGTGCTCCACGACGGGTTCCAGCAGCCGCAGTTCGCCCCGCCGCCCGTGCTCCGGCAGCTCGTCGACGCCGGCTACCTGGGACAGAAGTCGGGCCATGGCTTCTACGTCTATCCGCGAGAGGCCAAGGCGTAGGCGTCCCGGGCCGGACGCAGACGGAGCCGAGCCACCGGCGATCCCGGTAGGGTCGGGCCGCGGGCGATCGTGACGGGGCAGCGGGCGATCCCGGCAGGGTCGCGCCGCGGGCGATCGTGACGGGGCAGCGGGCGATCCCGGCAGGGTCGGGCCGCGCGCGGCCGTAAGCTGCACGTTGTCTCGATCGCGCCACCGGCGCGACGGAGCCCGATCCGGCGGTGGGGCAGGAGGGCGCGATGTTCGAGGAAGCCCTCAGCGACGAGGAACGGCTGATCCGCGACACGGTCCGCGACTTCGCGGAGCGCGAGCTGGCGCCCGGCGCGGCGGACCGGGACGAGGCCGAGCACTACGATCGCTCGCTCTTTCAGGGCCTCGCTGCGCTCGGGCTGACAGGCGCACCGTTTCCCGAGTCGGTCGGTGGCGGCGGGCTGAGTTACCGGGCATGGACGCTCGTCATGGAGGAGATCGGCGCGGCCGACATGGCGGTGGCCGTCTCGCTCAGCGTCCACGTTCTCTCGCAGTCGCCGGTCGTCCGGTGGGGCACGCCGGAGCAGCACGAGCGCTGGCTCGTACCGATGCTGCGAGGCGAGCGGATGGGCGCGTTCGCGCTGACGGAGCCGGGGGCGGGATCCGACGCGGCGGCGATCCGGCTGCGCGCGACCCGGATCGGGCCGGCGGATGCCCCGGCGGCGTACCGGCTCGACGGCACCAAGATCTGGATCAGCAACGCGCCCGAGGCCGAGCGTTACCTGGTCTTCGCGACACTCGACCCCGAAGCCGGGCCGTCCGCGATCGCGGCGTTCCTCGTCGAGAAGGGCACGCCGGGCTTCGAGTTCGGTCGCAAGGAGCGCAAGCTCGGGATCCGGGCGAATCCCGCCTCGGAGCTCGTGTTCCGCGGCGCCGAGGTGCCGGTCGCCAATCGGCTGGGCGCGGAGGGGGAGGGGTACCGGATCGCCCTGTCGTCGCTCGGGGAGGGCCGCATCTCGATCGCCGCCGCCTGCACGGGAATCGCCCGCGCGGCGCTCGAGGCGGCGGCCCGGTACGTCTCGGATCGGCAGGCGTTCGGCGGGCCGCTGACCGACCAGCAGGGGATCCGTTTCATGCTCGCGGAGATGGCGCAGCGGGTCGCGACGGCGCGGGCCCTGACGAGGGCAGCCGCCGAGGCGAAGGACCGGGGGCAGCCGATCGCCGAGGCGTCGTCGCTGGCGAAGTGGACGGCCTCCGACGCCGCGATGAGCGTGGCGAGCGACGCGGTGCAGTTGTTCGGGGCTGCCGGCTACAGCCGCGAGAACCCGGTGGAGCGATACCTGCGCGACGCGAAGGGCGCGCAGATCTACGAGGGGACCAACCAGGTTCACCGGCTGATCGTCGCCGAACAGCTGTTGCGGGGTCTCGGGCTGCCCGAGTGACGGCTCGGAGCCAGGGTGGGGCCGCAGCCGCAGTCGCGGTTGAAGCCGTGGCTGATCGGTTCGAGGCCGATCCCGCCCGTTCCCTCTTTCCGGCTCGTCCTTCCCGTCCACCCTTTCCGGTTCGTCCGTTCGGCCTTTCGGTTCGTCCGTTCCGGTTCGTCCGTTCCCGCTCGTCCGTTCCCGCTCGTCCGTTCGGGTTCGTCCGTTCCGGCCCACCCTTTCGTGCAGATTGATCTCGTGGGGACCCGTATGTCGGCTCGGCGCCGTCATGCGGGGGCTCGCCGGGTCGGCCGAGGCGACTCAGGCGATCGGGAACCTCCGGCGCCGCACGTTTCGCGGGTCCTGCGAGCCGAGAGGGCGCCGGTGGTGGCCGGCGGCTGGCCGCGGCGGGCGACATCGGGACATAGCGTTCCGTCTGGAGTCGATCTGCAGGAAACCCGGGCATGGATCGTGCAGAACGTGCGGCAGGGAGTCGATCTGCAGCAACGTGGTGCACGCGTGGCCACCCGGTGCGGGATCCCGGAGCGCACACGGCCGTCAGGCGGTCGCGACGGGGTCGCCGCGTCGCCGGGTCGTCGGGTCGCCGGGTCGCCGGGATGGTCGTCGCGAGAGGGTCGCCGGGTCGCCGGGAC
>JAJYGK010000198.1 GCA_021790715.1 Chloroflexota bacterium | reverse complement strand
GATCTACCGGTTCGCGGCGCTCGTCGCGGGCTCGCGCGCGCACGCCCAACCCCACGACATCATCGACGAGGCCGATCTGCTGTTCCTCACCGTGCCCGACGACGCGATCGCCGAGGTCGCCGCCGGGCTCCGGCTCTACAGCGGCCAGGCGATCGTGCACGCGAGCGGCGTCCTCCCCGCCTCGGTGCTTGCGCCGGCGATGGCCGCCGGCACCGAGGCAGGCAGCTTTCACCCGCTGGTCGCGTTCCCCGACGCCGACGCCGGTCGCCGGGCGCTGCCGGGTGCGGTGGTCGCGATCGAGGGGGACGAGGCGCTGTTGCCGCTCCTCGAGGAGCTGGCCGGGGCCGTGGGGGCGCGGCCCGTGCGCGTGACGGCGGAGGGGAAGGCGGCGCACCATGCCGCCGCGACGCTCTCCGCCGGCGGCCTGGTGGCGGTGCTCGACGTGGTCGAGCGTCTCGCCGCGGCGGCCGGGATCGCCCCGGACGACCGTCTCGGCACGTACGAGGGCCTCGCCCGACAGGCGCTCGAGAACGCGCGGCGGAACGGGGCCGCGGGGGCCCTCACCGGGCCGGTCGTGCGCGGAGACGCCGGCACCGTCCGCCTGCATCTCGAGACGCTGCGCCGCGTGGATCCCGCCGCGGTGCCCCTGTACGTCGCCCTCGCGCGACGCGCCGTGGCGATCGCCCGGGCCCGGGGCGACCTGGCACCGGAGCGCGCCGACGAACTGCTCGCGTTGCTTGCGTCGGTCGGGTGAGCGCGTACCATAGGCGCCATGCAGCACAGCCTCGCACCGGGTCGGTCGGCCCGGCTCATGCCCCGGTTCGTCGCCCCGGCCGACCACGGCCGCGAGGCGCGTCTCGGCCTCCACAGGATGGCCCCGGGGATGGTCACGGGGCCCGTCTCGCCGTCGCGCGGGCAGCGGATGGGCCTGCGGGACGGGCGCGGGATGACGGCCGAGGTGCCGCGGCCGCGGCCGTCGGGCATGCTGCGCCGCGAGCCCCGGATGCACTGGACGAGCGAGCCGGGGCGGCGCCCCCTCGGCGGATCCGTTCGCGCCGCTCCGTGGCGGCACTGAGGCGCGAGACGTCACGGCCCCGGCAGGTCGAGCGGGCGATGTCCGCGGGCGGCCTGGTGGTCCGGGTGTCGGAGGGTGGGCCGGAGATCGTCCTCGGGCGTCGGAACCGTCAGCGCGAGGGCATGCGCTGGACGCTGCCGAAGGGCACCCCGTCGGCGGGTGAGTCGGTCGAACAGACGGCGCTCCGCGAGGTCGAGGAGGAGACCGGGCTGGCGGTCCGCATCGTCGAGCCGGTCGGGTCGATCCAGTACTCCTTCGTCCAGGGCGGTGCGCGCATCGACAAGACCGTCCACCATTTCCTGATGGTTCCCACGGGCGGCAGCCTGACCCGGCACGACCACGAGTTCGACGAGGTGCGATGGGTGCGGCTGGCCGACGCGGCCCACCTGCTCAGCTACCCGACCGAACGGGAGATCGTCGATCGGGCGCGTCCCGTCATCGAGGCATTCCTGCAGCGCGAGACGGCCTGATCGGGGGGAGGGCCGGCCGTCTCGCCCGGACGACAAGGAGGGAGTGATGCGTGCCACGGCCCTGCTCGAGCGACACCGGTCGCTCGGTGCCCGACTCGTGGAATTCGCGGGCTGGGAGATGCCGGTCCAGTACGGCGGCATCGTCGAGGAGCACCGGGCGGTGCGCCAGCGGGCCGGCGTCTTCGACCTCTCGCACATGGGCGAGCTCCACGTGCAGGGAGGCCAGGCCGGCGAGGCGCTCGCGCACGCGCTCCTGACCGACCCGCCGGCGCTCGCCGTCGGCCGTGCCCACTACTCGATGATCTGCGCGCCCGACGGCGGCGTCATCGACGACCTCATCGTGTACCGCCTGGCACCCGACCACTTCATGGTCGTCGCCAACGCGGGCAACGCGCCGGTCGTTGCGGACGAGCTGCGCGCCCGAATGGCCGGCTTCGACGCCGCGCTCGACGACGCCTCGCTGCGCACCTCGCTGGTGGCGATCCAGGGCCCGCTCGCGGCCGCGATCCTGACCCCGCTCACCGACGTGGACCTCGCCGCGCTGCGCTATTACGCGATCGCGCCGGGCCACGTCGCCGGGCACGCGGCCCTGGTGGCACGGACCGGCTACACGGGCGAGGACGGCTTCGAGTGCTTCGTGGCCTGGGACGAGGGCACGGACCTCTTCGACGTGTTCCTCGAGGCCGGCGCACCGCAGGGCACCGTTCCCGTCGGGCTGGGGGCGCGCGACACGCTGCGCCTGGAGGCCGGCATGCCCCTCTACGGCAACGAGCTGACGCGCGACACGACGCCGTTCGACGCCGGGCTCGGGCGGGTGGTGAAGTTCGCCAAGGCCGGCGAGTTCGTCGGTCGCGAGGCACTGCAGGCGGCACAGGAGCGCGGGCGATCGAAGGCGCTCGTCGGGCTCGTCGTGCGGGGACGCGGCATCGCGCGGCACGGCTACCCGGTGCACCGGGGTGGCGGCGAGGCGGCCGTGGAGGAGGCCGTGCCGATCGGCACGGTCACCAGCGGCACCCAGTCGCCCACCCTCGGCGTGCCCATCGCGATGGCGTACGTCCCACCGGACGCCGCCGACGCCGGTACGATTCTCGAAGTGGCGATCCGCGATGCGCGGGTCCCGGTCGAGGTGGTCGCGCTCCCGTTCTACCGCCGACCGAGCTGACCAGGGGGCTGCGGTCCCCGGCGCGGGACGACCGCGCGGGAGACCGCGCGCCGACGCCGACGGGCCGCGAGACGGGACAGACAGACGGGACAGACAGACCCGATGGGGAGATGGACGTGGACGTGAGGGACGGGCTCCTCTACACCGACGAGCACGAGTGGCTGCGGGTGGAGGGCGACACCGGGACGATGGGGATCACCGCGTACGCCGCCGACGAGCTCGGCGACGTCGTGTTCGTCGAGCTGCCGGCGATCGGCCGCGCGCTCCAGCGCGCCGAGACGCTCGGGGTCGTCGAATCGGTCAAGGCCGTGAGCGACCTCTTCGCGCCGGCCGACGGCGAGGTGATCGAGGTCAACGAGGCGCTCGTCGGGAAGCCCGAGCTCCTCAACTCCGACCCCTACGGCGAGGGCTGGATCGCGCGCGTGCGGCTCGCGAACCCGGCCGCGGCGGCCGAGGGCCTGAAGGACGCTGCCGCGTACCGCGCCCTGATCGGAGCCTGAGCCATGCCCTACGGGCCGCACACGCCGGACGACCGGGCGCGCATGCGCGCGGCGCTCGGGATCGCGTCGATCGACGAGCTCTTCGAGGACATCCCGCTCGCCGTGCGCGCGCCGGGCCTCGACCTGCCCGGCCCCCTGACCGAGCTCGAGCTGTCGTTCCGCCTGCGCGCGCTCGCCGGGCGCAACCGCATCGACCTCGCCAGCTTCCTGGGCGCGGGCGTCTACCGCCACTACGTGCCGGCCGCCGTCGACCAGATCGCCTCGCGCGGCGAGTTCTACACCGCGTACACGCCGTACCAGCCGGAGATCAGCCAGGGCACGCTCCAGACGATCTACGAGTACCAGTCGATGCTGGCCGAGCTGACGGCGCTCGACGCGGTCTCGGCCTCCCACTACGACGGCGCGACGGCCACCGCGGAGGCCGCCCTCATGTGCCTGCGCGCCACCGGCCGCGCACGCATCCTGGTGAGCGCCGGGGTGCACCCGGAGTACCTTGCCACGACGCGCACGTACCTCGACGGCAGCCGCTTCGCGCTCGAGACCGTCCCCCTGCGCGCGGACGGCACGACCGACCTCGCCGCCCTCGAGCGCCTGCTGGCCGATGCGTCGGCGCCCGTGGCGGGCGTGCTGGTGGCCCAGCCCAACGTGTTCGGGATCCTCGAGCCGATGGCCGAGGCCACCCGGCTCGCCCACGCCGCCGGCGCGCTCCTCGTTGCGGTGGTCGAGCCGGTCTCGCTGGCCGTGCTCGCGCCGCCCGGCGCGTACGGCGCCGACATCGCGGCGGGGGAGGGCCAGCCGCTGGGGCTGCCGCTCGGCTACGGCGGCCCCTACCTCGGCATCCTCGCCGCCACGAGCGCGCTCATGCGCCAGCTGCCCGGCCGCCTCGTCGGGCGCACGACGGACGCCGACGGGCGGCGCGCCTTCGTCATGACGCTCCGCGCGCGCGAGCAGGACATCCGGCGCGAGCGTGCGGCCAGCAACATCTGCACGAACCAGGCGCTCTGCGCCCTGGCCGCCACGGTCTACCTGGCCACGATCGGCCCGCACGGGCTGCGCGACGCGGCGGCTCTCGGCGCGGCCCGGGCGCGCGAGCTCGAACGGGCGCTCGCCGCCGCGGGTGCCCCGCGCGTCCATGCCGGCCCGTACCTCAACGAGTTCGCCGTGCACGTGTCGGACGCCCCGCGCGTCCACGCCGCGCTCCTCGAGCGGGGGATCCTGGCGGGCCTGCCGCTGGCGACGTGGTTCCCCGACGACCCGGTCCTGCGCGACGCGCTCCTCGTCTGCGCCACCGAGGTGACGCAGACGGCCGAGATCGAGGCGTTCGCGGCGGCCCTGCGCGATGTGCGCACGGAGGTGGTGGCATGAGCGAGCACATCGACGTCGTGGCGCCCGGTGATGCCCCCGGGGCACCCTTCGGCGCGGCGGATGCCCTCTGCCCCGCGGTCGGGGCGGCGCTCCAGCCGACCCTCGACGAGCTGTCGCGCCCGGGGCGGCGCACGGCCCGGGTGCCCCACCCGCCGGCGGGTGCGCTCGACGGGATCCCGGCCGAGCAGCTTCGCTCGCTGCCGCCCGCGCTGCCCGAGGTCGCCGAGCCGGACGCGGTGCGCCACTTCGTCAACCTCTCGCACCTGAACTACGCGGTCGACACCGGGTTCTACCCGCTGGGTTCCTGCACCATGAAGTGGAACCCCAAGATCAACGAGTGGGCGGCCCGGCTGGCGGGCTTCGCCGACCTGCACCCGCTCGCCCCCGACGCGCTCGCGCAGGGCACGCTCGAGCTGCTGTGGGACCTCGAGCGCTGGCTCTGCGAGGTCTCCGGCATGCGCGCGGTGACGCTCCAGCCGGCGGCCGGCGCCCAGGGCGAGCTGACCGGCATCCTCATGGTCCGCGCCTGGCACCGCAGCCGGGGCGACTCCGCGCGCAGCGAGATCATCGTCCCGGACTCCTCGCACGGCACGAACCCGGCGACCGCGTCGATGGCGGGGTACCGCACGATCACGGTCAAGTCCGACGCCCGCGGCGGCGTCGACCTCGACGCGCTCCGCGCGGTCCTCGGGCCGCGCACGGCGGCCATCATGCTGACGAACCCGTCCACGCTCGGCCTCTTCGAGGACCAGGTGTGCGAGATCGTCGACGCGGTCCACGCGGCGGGTGGGCTCGCCTACATGGACGGCGCGAACATGAACGCGGTCCTCGGCAAGTTCCGCCCCGGCGACGCCGGCTTCGACGTCATGCACTTCAACGTGCACAAGACGTTCTCGACGCCGCACGGCGGGGGAGGCCCCGGCGCCGGGCCGGTCGCCGTCGGCGAGAAGCTGCTGCCGTTCCTGCCCTCGCCGCGGGTCCTGCGCGAGCAGGATGGATCGTTCCGCCTGGAGCGGCCGGGCGAGCGTCCCACCAGCATCGGCCGGGTGCGCTCGCACGTGGGCAGCACGGGCGTGCTCGTGCGCGCGTACGCGTACCTGCTGGCGCACGGTGCGGCCGGCCTCGAGGAGGTCAGCGAGGACGCGGTGCTGGCCGCGAACTACCTGCGACACCGGCTGCGGGGCACCTACGAGATCCCCTACGACCGCGTCTGCAAGCACGAGTTCGTCGCCTCGGCGTCGAACCTGAAGCGCGAGACCGGGGTCCGCACGCTCGACGTCGCCAAGCGGCTCATCGACCACGGCCACCACCCGCCGACGATCTACTTCCCGCTCATCGTGGAGGAGGCGCTCCTCATCGAGCCGACCGAGACCGAGTCGCTGGAGACGCTCGACGACTTCGCCGGTGCGCTCGAGGCGATCGCGGCCGAGGCGCACGAGGATCCCGAGGCGCTCCACTCGGCGCCCCACTCGGCCCCCGTGCGGCGGCTCGACGAGGCGACGGCGGCGCGCCAGCCCGACCTGCACTGGCGCCCCATGACCGGCGCACAGATGCCCTGCCTCGACTGAGCGTTTCCCCTCCCGGGTGACGCCTGGCCGCCCGGCAAGGGGAGTCCCGGCCGCCCTCCTCCGGGGGTGCTGTTCCGCGGAGCGGAACGGATCCGTCCTCCGCGTGAACCTTTTGCCCCGCCGCGTGGTAAGTCACATATGCAGCTGCGACCACGCACCAGAGGAGGATGAGTGGCCGATCCCGGGCCGGATGACGCGCTGTTCGTCAACGAAGTTCGGGGCGGCGACCAGAAGGCGTTCGAGGCCTTCTATCGCCGGCACGAGGCAGTCGTCTACCGCACCGCGCTGGCCTTGGTGCGCGACGAGATGACGGCCGAGGAAGTCGTCACCGACACGTTCCTGCGCGCACATGCCGCGCGGGAGCGGCTCGACCCTGCGCGCTCCCCGGTGCCCTGGCTGCAGCGCATCGCCGTCAACCTCTCGCTCAACCACCTCCGGCGCCGTCGCCTGGGCATCGAGGCGCTGCCCGAGGTCGCGGCGTGGCCCGACGAGGCGGCCACCGTGCCGGAGGCGGCCGCGGAGCGGCGCGAGACGACGGCCGCCCTCGCCCGAGGCATCGAACGACTCCCGGCCCAGATGCGCGCCGTCGTCGTGCTGCGGTTCGTCCACGACGCGTCGCTCGCGGAGATCGCGGAGACGCTGGAGTGCCCGGTCGGGACGGTCAAGAGCCGGTTGCACAACGCGCTGCGGCTGCTGCGCGACGATCTCCGGCGCGACTTCGAGACCGCGCAGCCGGGCACCCAGCCGCTCGCGGCACCGGACCTGGGCGAGATGGGCGAGTCCATCGGATGACCGGCTGGCCCGATCTCGCCCGCTTCATCCTCGGCCGGAGGGCCGGCGGAGACCCCGCCGACGAGTGCGCCATCCATCGGCCGCGCCTGGCCGAGCTGGTGGACGAGCGGGCGCTCGGCGGCACACAGGCGGACGACGCCGCCACCACGGCGGCGCTCGACCACCTCTGGGCGTGCGCGGAGTGCCAGCACGAGATCGCCGACCTGCTCCTCGTGGTGGCCGGCCTGCAGCGCCTGGGGGGAACCGTGAACCGCCTCGAGCCGCCCCCCGGCGGATGGCGACGGCTCTCGCGCCGGCTGGCCGCCCCGCGGCCGCGGGGCGCGCTCCGCCTGCGCGTGGCGGGCCTGGTGGTCGTGCCGATCCTGGCCGCGCTGCTCGTGGCGCCGGCCCTCGTGCGGGACCTGGGCACGTCGGCGGCCGGGGCCGTGGATGCCGCGACGCGGGACGCGGCGACGGTCGCGGTGCCCGTCGCGGTCACCCACGCGGCCGCGCTCCAGCGGGCCTTCGACATCGGGGACGGGGCGCAGGCTGACCCGGCGGCGCAGGCCGTCGAGGTCGTCCCCCGCGGGCCGCTGCCGGACGGCATCGAACCGGACGGATCGGCGTTCCTGCCGGGCGTCGCGGTGCCGCCGATGCCGGCGGTGATCCCCCAATGATGAGACACCGGTGAGCGGACGGATCTGCGCAGTGCGGAGCCCGTGACGTCCACCGCTGATCGCCCGGCAGCAGAGCCGCGACCGTGCGGCCGGGCGAGCGTCTCGTGTCCCAGGGCGCGGCAGAGGAGGAGAAGCCGAGTGTCAACCAGAGGTCATGTGATGGCCGTCGTGGCCGTCGCAGGCATCCTGTTCGGGGCCTGCAGCGGTTCGTCGGCCACACCGGCGCCGGCATCGTCGGCACCGGCCGCGACGACCGCGCCGGCGTCCGCGGCGGCGTCGGCCGCCGCGTCGACCGCACCGGCCGCGAGCAGCACCCCGCTCACCGGCGTCGATGCGCAGGTGTTCGGGACCAAGTACAACCCCGGTCCCGGTCAGCCCGGCGGCACGCTCGTCATGGGCGAGTGGCAGGCCGCGAGCCAGCTGAACCCGTACTACACGACGTCCGAGGCGGACATCGAGGCCAGCCTTCCCGTCCTGCGCGGCTGCGCCACGATCAGCGCCGACGGCAAGTACATCCCCGACCTGTGCGCCGCACCCCTGCCGACCACCCAGAACGGCGGGATCGTCATCAACGGCAACACGTTCACGATGACGCTGCACCTCAAGCCGAACCTGAAGTGGTCCGACGGGCAGCCCCTCACCATGAACGACCTGAAGTACACCTGGCAGTGGGCCAACGACCCGAACCAGTCCGGCTGCACCTCGTGCGGTCCGGGCACTGCGTGGCCGCTCATCGACTCGTTCAACGTCTCGTCTGACGGCCTCACCGCGACCATCCACTTCAAGCAGCTCTACGGCGGGTGGCTCAGCTGGCTCACGGCGGCCTTCATGCCCGAGCACTACATGAAGAACATCCCGGTCACGGAAGATCGG
>JAJYGK010000017.1 GCA_021790715.1 Chloroflexota bacterium | reverse complement strand
CCGGAGGAGGAGCAGACCGAGTTCACGGCGATCCTGAGCGCCGTCGGGCCGAACAAGATCCCCGTGATCAAGGTCGTCCGCGAGCTCACCGGCCTGGGCCTCAAGGAGGCCAAGGATCTCGTGGATGGCGCCCCGAAGCCGGTCAAGGAGGCCGTCTCGCGCGAGGAGGCCGAGAAGATCAAGGCCGCCCTCTCGGAGCAGGGTGCCACGGTCGACATCAAGTAGCCGGCCGCCTTCGGGCAGCCGGGCCCGCCGTGGGGCGGGCGGGGTGCGGGAGCGCGGCCCGGGGCCACGCTCCCGTCGCCCGGACCAGGGGGATTCCGCAATCGGCGTTTGACAGATCCGGACAGCGTGGTATTCTGTCCGGTCTGTGAGCGCGGCCCCCCTCGTCTTCTCCCTCGACCTCCGTCAAGGAGTGGTTCATGCTGTCTGTCGCTGAGTCGTCTCGGCGCTCGTCGTCTGCCCCTGCCCGCAAGCGCTATGCCCGCATCCCGGAAGTCCTTCCCATCCCGAACCTGATCGAGCTGCAGCTCGATTCCTTCCAGTGGTTCGTGGACCAGGGGCTCCGGGAGCTGTTCGACGAGATCAGCCCGATCCAGGACTTCACCGGCAAGGTGATGGAGCTGCACTTCCTGGACTACCGATTCGGCGAGCCGAAGTACTCCGAGCTGGAGTGCCGGCAGCAGGACCGCACCTTCTCCAAGCCGCTCTACGTCGACGTCGAGCTCGTCCTGAAGGATCCCGAGCGCGCCGGCGAGACGCTGCGCCAGCAGGTCTACTTCGGCGACTTCCCCTACATGACGGGCCAGGGGACCTTCATCATCAACGGGGCCGAGCGCGTCGTGGTGAGCCAGCTCGTGCGCTCGCCGGGCGTCTACTACACGAAGACCGAGGACCCGACCACCGGCCGCGACCTGTACGCGGCCAAGGTCATCCCGAACCGCGGGGCATGGCTCGAGTTCGAGACGGGGCCGCGGCAGCAGCTGTACGTCAAGGTCGATCGCAAGCGCAAGCTCGAGGCGACGAAGCTGCTGCGGGCCGTCGGGCGCGACCCGGACCTCGACCGGCGCGAGGACTGGGAGCAGAACGAGCGGATCGTCGACCTGTTCCGCGCCGTGGACACCGACGCCGACGCGCCGTACATCGCCTCCACGCTCGAGCGCGACAACACCTCGACGCGCCACGACGCGCTGATCGAGGTCTACAAGAAGCTGCGCCCCGGCGACCCGCCCACCGGCGACAACGCGGAGAAGCTGGTCGACAGCCTCTTCTTCAACTTCCGCCGCTACGACCTGGGCCGGGTGGGCCGCTACAAGTTCAACAAGAAGCTGCGCGACGTGGCCGATCGCATGGGCCTCCAGCTCAGCGACGGCCGGACCATCACGCGCGAGGACATCGCCGCGATCGTCGGCCGCCTGATCGAGCTGAACAACGGCCTGGGCATCCCCGACGACATCGACCACCTGGGCAACCGGCGCATCCGCGCCAACGGCGAGCTGATCCAGAACGCGTTCCGCATCGGCCTGCTCCGCATGGAGCGGGTGGTGAAGGAGCGCATGACGATCCAGGAGATCGAGAAGGCGACGCCGAACGCGCTCATCAACATCCGGCCGGTGGTCGCCGCCATGAAGGAGTTCTTCGGCGGCAGCCAGCTCAGCCAGTTCATGGACCAGACGAACCCGCTCGCCGAGCTGACGAGCAAGCGGCGCCTCTCCGCCCTGGGCCCCGGCGGCCTCTCGCGCGAGCGCGCCGGGTTCGACGTCCGCGACGTCCACCACAGCCACTACGGCCGGATCTGCCCGATCGAGACCCCGGAAGGGCCGAACATCGGCCTGATCGGGTCGCTGGCGACGTACGGCCGTATCAACCAGTACGGCTTCATCGAGACGCCGTACCGGCGCGTGAAGCGGTCCGCGGCCTGGGACGAGGCCGGGATCGAGGAGCTCGAGGCGGGCACCGACGTCGTCGGCAAGGGCGGCGAGGTCGTCCTGAAGGCCGGCGAGCACTTCACGCCCGCGGCGGTCGCCGAGCTCAAGCGCCAGAAGGCGCAGGCGTTCCCGATCCGCCCGTTCGTCACCGACGAGATCGTGTACCTGCCGGCGGACGAGGAGGAGGAGTACTACGTCGCCCAGGCGAACGCGCGCCTGGACGAGCAGGGGCACTTCCTGGCCGCCCGCGTGCCGTGCCGCTACCGCGACGCGTTCCCGGAAGCGCGGCCCGAGCAGATCGAGTACATGGACGTCAGCCCCAAGCAGGTCGTCTCGGTGGCCACGGCGCTGATCCCGTTCCTCGAGCACGACGACGCGAACCGCGCGCTGATGGGCTCCAACATGCAGCGCCAGGCCGTGCCGCTCCTCGAGCCCGAGTCTCCCATCGTCGGCACCGGGATGGAGGAGCGCGCCGCGCGCGACTCCGGGCAGGTCGTGGTGGCGCGGCGGCCGGGCACCGTCCTCAGCGTGACGGCCGACATGGTCCGCGTCGAGCCCGACGGCGACGGCGTCTCGCTCGACGAGTACCGCCTCGACAAGTTCGTCCGCTCGAACCAGGGGACGTGCATCAACCAGCGGCCCGTCGTGGACGTCGGGATGCGCGTCGAGGCCGGGCATGTCCTGGCCGACAGCAGCTCCACCGATCACGGCGAGCTGGCCCTCGGCCGCAACATCCTGGCCGCCTTCATGAGCTGGGAGGGTGGCAACTACGAGGACGCCATCGTCATCAGCGACCGGCTGGTGCGCGAGGACCTCTTCACCAGCATCCACATCGAGAAGCACGAGATCGAGGCGCGGGACACCAAGCTCGGCCCCGAGGAGATCACGCGCGACATCCCGAACGTGGGCGAGGAGTCGCTCAAGGACCTCGACGAGGACGGCATCGTCTACATCGGCGCGGAGGTCCAGCCGGGCGACATCCTGGTCGGCAAGATCACGCCGAAGGGCGAGACCGAGCTGACCGCCGAGGAGCGCCTGCTGCGCGCGATCTTCGGCGAGAAGGCCCGCGAGGTGAAGGACTCGAGCCTGCGCCTGCCCCACGGCGAGCGCGGCAAGGTCGTGGACGTGCGCGAGTTCAGCCGCGACAACGGCGACGAGCTGCTGCCCGGCGTGAACCGCCTCATCCGGGTCAGCGTCGCGCAGAAGCGCAAGGTCAGCGTCGGCGACAAGATGGCCGGGCGCCACGGGAACAAGGGCGTGATCGCCAAGATCCTGCCGCAGGAGGACATGCCGTTCCTCCCCGACGGGACGCCGGTCGACATCATCCTGAACCCGCTCGGCGTGCCGAGCCGCATGAACATCGGCCAGATCCTCGAGACGCACCTCGGGTGGGCGCTCCACGAGCAGGGCGAGAAGGCGGCCACTGCCGTCTTCGACGGCGCGACGGAGGCCCAGATCCAGGACGAGCTCGAGGCGGCCGGCCTGCCGCACAGCGGCAAGACCGCGCTCCACGACGGCCGCACCGGCGAGCCGTTCGACCGCGAGATCACCGTCGGCTACATCTACATGCTCAAGCTCCACCACCTGGTGGAGGACAAGATCCACGCCCGCTCGACCGGGCCGTACTCGCTGATCACCCAGCAGCCGCTGGGCGGCAAGGCGCAGTTCGGCGGCCAGCGCTTCGGCGAGATGGAGGTCTGGGCGCTCGAGGCCTACGGCGCCGCCAACATCCTGCAGGAGCTGCTGACGGTCAAGTCCGACGACGTCGTGGGTCGCGTGCAGACCTACGAGGCGATCGTCAAGGGCGAGGACATCCAGGCGCCCGGCGTCCCCGAGTCGTTCAAGGTGCTCATCAAGGAGCTCCAGAGCCTCGGCCTCAACGTGGAGATCCTCAACGAGAACGAGGAGGAGATCCACTTCGCCGAGGATGTCTCGGGATACCCGATGCCCGACCTCGGCGGGATCAACCTCGCCGGGTTCGAGGACTGATCCAGACACGCACACCACGCGGCGCCGGCTCTTCGGCCGGGGGCGGCGCCGCCCGCCGACGGTCCCGGATCGCGTCTCGGAAGGCACCCCGAGGCGCGGAGGAGAACGATGCTCGAGGTCAACAACTTCAACGCGATCCGCATCTCGCTCGCGTCGCCGGAGCAGATCCGCGACTGGTCCAAGGGCGAGGTCACGAAGCCCGAGACGATCAACTACCGCACCCTGAAGCCGGAGAAGGACGGCCTCTTCGACGAGCGCATCTTCGGTCCGACCAAGGACTGGGAGTGCTACTGCGGCAAGTACAAGCGGATCCGCTACAAGGGCATCATCTGCGACAAGTGCGGCGTCGAGGTCACGCGCGCCAAGGTGCGCCGCGAGCGGATGGGGCACATCCAGCTCGCCAGCCCCGTCAGCCACATCTGGTACTTCAAGGGCACCCCGAGCCGCCTCGGGATCCTGCTCGACATCAGCCCGCGCAACCTCGAGCGCGTCCTGTACTTCGCCCTCTACATCGTCACCTGGGTCGACGAGGACGCGCGCCAGCGCGCCCTGCGCCAGCTCGAGGAGGAGGCCCAGGGCCGCGGCGGCAAGGGCGGCAAGGTGCTCGCCGACCTCGAGGATGAGCTCCGCGCCAACCTCAACCGCAGCACCGACGAGCTGAACGCCGCCCTCGCGGAGACGCGCGCGCGTCTCGAGGACGAGCGCACGCAGCGGACGCAGGACCTGGTCGTCGCGAGCCAGGAGGCGGAGGCCGCGATCAACGCCCTCGGCGCCGAGCCGGCGTCCGGGCCGGTCGTGTTCGCGCCGACCGGCGAGATCGTCGTCGCGGAGGGCGAGACCGGCGGGCGGGAGGCCCTGGCGCGCCTGAAGAAGCTCGCGGCGGACGAGATCGAGCGGGTCAACGCCGAGCTGCAGGACCGCGAGGCACGGGAGGCATCCGCCACCGAGCAGCGCATCGCGGATGCGCGGCTCGAGGTCGACGCGCGCCTGGAGGCCGAGCGCGAGCGGCTCCGCACGGAGGCCGAGGGACTCAAGGAGGAGATCCGCCACGCGCGCGAGGAGATCGAGCGGCTGCAGCCCCTGCAGCTGATCCCCGAGACCTCGCTCGACGGCTGGAACTTCCGAGACCTCGACCGCAAGTACGGCAGCGGCGTCCGCACGGGCCCGCGCCTCTTCGGGGCCGGCATGGGTGCCGAGGCGGTGCGCGACATCATCCAGCGCATCGACCTGGACGAGCTGTCGAGGACGCTGCACAGTGAGGTCCGCACGACCTCCGGGCAGCGCCGCAAGAAGGCGATCAAGCGGCTGCGGCTCATCGAGGCGTTTCGCCGCAGCGGCACGCGGCCCGAGTCGATGATCCTCTCGGTGCTGCCGGTCATCCCGCCCGACCTGCGCCCGATGGTGCAGCTCGACGGCGGCCGCTTCGCGACGTCCGACCTCAACGACCTGTACCGCCGCGTGATCAACCGGAACAACCGGCTCAAGCGGCTCCTGGAGCTGGGCGCCCCGGAGATCATCATCCGCAACGAGAAGCGGATGCTCCAGGAGGCGTGCGACGCCCTGATCGACAACGGGCGGCGCGGCCGCGCGATCGCCGGTACCGGCAACCACCGCCTGAAGAGCCTGTCCGACATGCTCAAGGGCAAGCAGGGCCGGTTCCGCCAGAACCTGCTCGGCAAGCGCGTGGACTACTCGGGCCGGTCGGTCATCGTCGTCGGGCCGGACCTCCACCTGCACCAGTGCGGTCTGCCCAAGAAGATGGCGCTCGAGCTGTTCAAGCCGTTCGTCATGCGCCAGCTCGTCGAGAAGGGCTTCGCCCACAACATCAAGAGCGCCAAGCGCATCGTGGAGCGCGTGCGGCCCGAGGTCTGGGAGGTCCTGGAGGACGTCATCAAGGACCATCCGGTCCTGCTGAACCGCGCCCCGACGCTGCACCGGCTGGGCATCCAGGCCTTCATGCCAGTGCTCGTCGAGGGATCCGCGATCCAGATCCACCCGCTCGTGTGCACCGCCTTCAACGCCGACTTCGACGGCGACCAGATGGCAGTCCACGTGCCGCTCAGCGCGGCGGCGCAGGACGAGGCGCGGCGGATGATGCTCTCGACCGCGAACCTGCTCTCGCCGTCGGACGGCAGCCCGATCGTGTCGCCCACGCAGGACATGGTCCTCGGGTGCTACCACCTGACGATCTCGGAGGTCGACGACCGCAACTTCGCGGACGCCGAGGTCGCGTACCGCTTCGCCGACGAGGCGGAGGCGATCCGGGCCTACGAGTTCGGGCGGATCCACCCCGAGTACCGGCCGTTCCGCGGGCTCGGGGACGACGGCCGACCCCTTCCCCCGCGCGACCACGCCCCGGCGCTGCACGATCTCGTCGACGTGAGCGTGCGGGCGTGGAGCGAGGCCGCTGACGGCGTCGTCGAGGCGCGCATCCGCACGACGATCGGCCGCGTGATCTTCAACCGGATCCTCCACGACCGGCTGCGGTTCCGGAACCAGACCATGAACCGGCAGGCGCTGCGCGACCTGGTCGACCAGTGCTACCGGCTGCTCGGCCCGACCGAGACGGCGCACCTGGTGGACGGCATCAAGGCCATCGGCTTCGAGCTGGCCACCCGCGGCGGCCTGACGATCGGCGTCGAGGACATCGTGGTGCCGCCGGAGAAGACACAGCTGCTGAAGGAGGCCGACGAGCGCGTCCTCAAGATCGACCGCGACTACCAGCGCGGCCTGATCACCGAGGAGGAGCGGTACACCCAGGTGGTGGGCGTCTGGCAGGACACCACCCAGACCGTCTCCGACCGGATGATGGAGGGGCTCGACCAGTTCGGCTCGGTCAAGATGATGTCGATCTCCGGGGCCCGCGGCAACCGCGGGCAGATCGCACAGCTGGGCGGCATGCGCGGCCTGATGGCCGACCCGTCCGGGCGCATCATCGACGTCCCCGTGCGGAGCAACTTCCGCGAGGGGATGACGGTCCTCGAGTACTTCATCTCGACCCACGGGGCCCGCAAGGGACTCGCCGACACCGCGCTCCGCACGGCCGACTCGGGCTACCTGACCCGGCGCCTGGTGGACGTGGCGCAGGACGTCATCACGCGCGACGACGACTGCGGCACGTCCGAGGGGACGTGGATCACCCGCGAGGAGACCCGCGAGATCGTCGGCGACGAGAAGAACGCGTACGCGAAGCGGCTCGTGGGCCGGCTCGCCGCCGCGCCGGTCGTCCACGACGGCCAGCTGCTGGTCGACCGCAACGAGGAGATCACCGAGGTGATCGCCCAGCGCATCGACGAGCTGCACATCGAGGGCGTCGAGGTGCGCTCGCCGCTGACCTGCCAGTCACGCTACGGCGTCTGCCGCGCGTGTTACGGCCGCAACCTGGCGACCGGACGGCTGGTGGGCGTCGGCGAGGCGGTGGGGATCATCGCCGCCCAGTCGATCGGCGAGCCGGGCACCCAGCTGACGATGCGGACGTTCCACACCGGCGGCGTGGCGCAGGCCGACATCACGGCCGGCCTGCCGCGCGTCGAGGAGCTGTTCGAGGCCCGCGTACCCAAGGGCAAGGCCGAGATCAGCCACATCGACGGGATCGTCGAGATCCTGCAGCTCGAGAACGGCGGCCGCAAGGTCAAGGTCACGAGCCGCGAGGGCTTCGACACGCCGCTCAAGCTGAGCCGCGGGCAGGAGCTCCTGGTCGCCGACGGCGACACCGTCCAGGCGGGCCAGACCCTCGCGCGCGGCGAGCGCGGCGACGGGCAGGTCGACGAGCTCTCGAGCCCCTTGGCCGGCTTCGTCGTGCACCGCGATGGGCAGCTGCTCGTGCGGGCCGAGGACGTCGTCGAGCGCGAATACGTGATCGCCCACTCGGCGAAGCTGCTGGTCGAGAACGGCCAGGAGATCCGCGCCGGCGATCCGATCACGGACGGCCCCATCAACCCGCAGGAGTACCTCGAGACCCGCGGCCGCGAGGCCGTCCAGCGCTACCTGGTCAAGGAAGTCCAGAAGGTCTACCGGAGCCAGGGCGTCACGATCAACGACAAGCACATCGAGATCATCGTCCGGCAGATGCTCCGCAAGGTCCGCATCGACCAGCCGGGCGACAGCGAGCAGCTTCCGTTCGAGCTGATCGACCGCTTCGAGTTCGAGGACCTGAACAACCAGGTGCTCGCCGAGGGCGGCGAGCCGGCCACGGCCGAGACGGTGCTCCTGGGCGTCACCAAGGCGTCCCTGAACACCAGCTCGTTCCTGGCGGCGGCCTCTTTCCAGGAGACGACGCGGGTGCTGACCGAGGCGGCCATCAACGGCGCCAAGGACCGCCTGCTCGGGCTCAAGGAGAACGTCATCATCGGCAAGCTGATCCCGGCGGGGACCGGCGCGCCGGCCAACGTGGCCGCCCGGCGCGAGGCCGAGCGGCGCGCGGCAGCCGAGGCGCTGGCCGGCGGCGAGCTGCCGGAGGGCTTCGGCCAGGAGGAGTACAACCCCTTCCTGGAGGAGGCGCCGGAGCACGAGGAGGAACCCCCGTCCCTCGTGGGCTGGAGCCGCGACGAG
>JAJYGK010000137.1 GCA_021790715.1 Chloroflexota bacterium | reverse complement strand
CACGACACTGCTCGGCATGGGGATCGGCGGGGGCGTCGTCGCGGTCGTCTTCGCGGGCCTGCTCAACCACAGCGCCGGGGAGCCCTCGTTCCTCCAGGTCGCCTGGGTCGCCGGCGGTGCGGCCGGTCTCTTCGTGCTGTCCGCCGCCACGCCGGCCGCCCTCGGGCTCCTGGCCGACCTGTCCGAAGCCTTCCCCGCCGATCGGGGTGCCCTGATGGGGCTCTACAGCGTGTTCCTCTCCGCCGGCCAGATCGTGGGCAGCCTGGTCGGCGGCGTGGCCGGTCAGCTCGAGGGGCTCGACGCGATCCTCGTCGCGACCCTCGTCCTCATCGCGGTCGCGGTGCTGCCGCTGCGCCGGCTGCGCGCGGTCGAGCACCGGCTGGTCCTCGGCGAACCCTGATCCCGTCTCTCGCGTCGCGGCGCCGCGGAGTGCGCGGATGCCTCGTCCCATCCGGCCGGTCCCGAGCCCCTCCTTCGGCCCTCGCCCAACGGGTCGGGCGGCCCTCACCGGGCGCCCGGACCGCTCACATGATCCGCGCAAAGGTGCCGGCGACGAGGCTGCGGGATCCGGTCGGGGTGACGCGACGGGGCTGCGGTGGTTCGGCGCGTGGAGGTGGCCGTGGGTCGTCCCTTCGTCATTCAACTCGAGAACCGCGTCGGGGAACTCGCCCACGTGACGCACGCCCTGGCCGTCCGCGGCGTCAACATCGAGCACGTGTCCGGCGCCAGCGTCGGGGACAAGCTGTGCGCCAGGATCATCACGGACGACGATGCGCTGACCCGCACCGTGCTGGTGGAGCTCGGCCTCCCGTTCGTCGTCGGCGACACGCTCCACGTCGACGTCGCGGACGAGCCCGGCAGCCTCGCCTCGATCACGGAGCGACTCGCGGCGGCCGGCGTCAACATCACCGGGGTCCTCACCATGGGACGGCATGCCGGATTGATGCGGCTCGCGTTGACCGTGGACGACGAGGCGCGCGCCCGCGAGGCGCTGGGGCTGCCTGCTGCCTCCGGGGTGCCGGCCGGCCCACGTTGAGCGCCGGGGCCGCCTCCTCCCCGGGGCCCGTTCCCGCGCGCGGGGCGCCGATCCACTGCATCGTCCTCGTCAAGCAGGTGCCCGACGTCTCCAACATCCCGGAGGACGCGTGGGACCTCGACAAGGGCACGCTCCGCCGGGGCATGCTGGAGAGCATCCTCAACCCGCTCGACCTCCACGCCGTCACGTTCGCCCGGTCCATCACGGCGGCCCGTCCGGGCTCGCGGACCGTCTACCTGACGATGGGCCCGCCGCAGGCCTGCGACGTGCTCGTGGACTGCATGGCGCGGGCACCCGGCGACGGGGTCCTCCTGACCGACCGCGGCTTCGCCGGAGCGGACACGGTCGCCACCGCCTACTCCCTCGCCTGTGCCGTCCGCCGGATCGAGCGCGACTTCTTCGAGGGGAGCCGCGACTACGTGATCGTGGCGGGGATGCAGTCCGTGGACGGGGACACGGCGCAGGTCCCGCCGCAGATCGCCCAGGAGCTGGAGATCGAGGAGATCGCCTACGTCACGAGCCCGACGGTCGCGCCCCCGTTCGACGTCCGGCGGATCGGCGTCGGCGGCACGGAGACGGTCCGCCCGACTCGCCTCCCCGTGATGCTCACGCTGACGGCCTGCTCCGAGCCGCTCTACCGGTCGTTCCACGCCACGCGCGCCGCTCGCCGAGTCTCCATTCACGAGTGGAGCGCCGCGTCGGTGCAGGCGGCGCCCGAGCGCATCGGCCTCCGCGGGTCGCGGACCCAGGTCGTGCAGCTCTTCTCGCCGACGGCGAGCCAGGAACGCCACTGCGTCTTCGCGCACACGCCGGAGGAGCTCGTGGCGCTGATCGAGGAGCGCTATCGACAGGAGCCGGCCCACCGGGTTCGGCCGGCCGGCGAGGCGTACGTGCTGGGCGATCGCACGCCTGCGTACCGGGGCGAATTCTGGGTCTACATCGAGCGCGAGGGCGACCGGATCCGCGACGTCTCACTGGCGCTGCTCGGCAGGGCGCGCCTGCTTGCCGATCCGCTGGGAGAGGCCGTGGGCGCGGTCGTGACGGGGGCGGGCCTCGGCGGCCTGGGCGACGAGCTGGTGGCGCACGGCGCCGACCGCGTCTACTCCATCGAGCACCCGCTCCTGCGCCAGCCGGTCCCGAGCATCCATGCCGGGGTCATCGCCGGCATCGTCCGGGAACGGAAGCCGCAGGCGATGCTCTTCGGGGCGACGCCGCTCGGCCGCGAGCTTGCTCCGCGGGTCGCGTACGCGTCGAGCTGCGGCCTCACCGCCGACTGCACGGCGCTCGAGATCGGCGACCTCACGAAGAGCGGCCAGACGCAGGTGGCGATCCTGAAGCAGACGCGCCCGGCGCTGGGCGGCAACATCATGGCCACCATCGTCACGCGGACGTCGGTCACCCAGATGGCCACCGTCCGGCCCGGCGTCTTCGCGGTGCCGGCGGGCGATCCCGCGCGCGTCGGCGAGATCGTCAGGCTCCTGCCGGATCTGCCGCCCGACGCGATCGGGGTGGAGGTCGTCGCGACGGAACAGATCGCCGCGACGTCGTCGATCCGCGACGCCGAGGTCCTGGTGGCCGGGGGTCGCGGACTGCGGTCCCGGGCGGAGTTCGAGGCGCTGCTGCGGCCCCTCGCCGCCAACCTGGGCGCCCGGCTCGGCGCGCCGAGCGACGTCGCCGCGTCCCGCATGGCCGTCGAGGACGGGTATGCGGGCCGGGACCGCCAGGTGGGGCAGACCGGGCAGACGGTCGCGCCCCGCGTGTACGTGGCGCTCGGCATCTCCGGGGCGGTCCAGCACGTCTCCGGGATGCAGCAGGCCGGGATCGTGGCGGCGGTCAACCGCGATCCGCGCGCCCGCATCTTCGACCATGCGGATCTCGGTCTCGTCGGCGACATCGCCGAGATCGGGCCCGCGCTGATCCGCGCCGCCGAGGTGACCGCCCATGGCGGACATTGACGTCCTGGTGGTCGGAGCGGGCCCGGCGGGGCTCGCGACGGCCATCCGCCTCGGCCAGCGTCTGCAGGGGGACGGGCGCGACGCGTCCGTGGTGGTGATCGACAAGGCCGCGGCGCCCGGCTACCACAACCTCTCCGGGGCGGTGGTGGAGCCCGGCGTCCTCGACGAACTGCTGCCCGACTGGCGGACGGATCGCACGCGCTTCGCAGACCACGTCACCCCCGTCGAGCGCGACGAGCTGTGGGCCCTGTCGGCCCGGCACGCGGTGCGCGTCCCGCCGCGGGCCGTGCCGCCCACCATGCGGCACGCGGGCGACGCGATCCTGTCGGTGTCGCGCCTCGTGGCGTTCCTCGCGGACCGCGCCGACCGGCTGGGCGTCGAGGTGTATCACGGGTTCGCCGCGCGCGGCCTGCTCATCGAGGACCGCCGCGTGCGAGGGGTGCGGCTCGTCGACCTCGGTCTCGACGCGGCGGGCCGGCCCAGGACCAACTACCTGCCGGGCGAGGAGGTCCGCGCGGGGATCGTGGTGGTGGCGGACGGGTCCCGCGGCGTGCTCTCCGCCGAACTGGACGCGCTCGATCGGAGCGTGCCGGAGGCCTCCGTGGCCGATGATCGCGGGAGCGCCGCCGGACGTGCCGGGAGCGCCGCCGGGCATCGGACCGCGGGGCGCGGGGCCGGCGCCAGGGACGTGCAGGTCTACGGGCTCGGCGTCAAGGCCGTCCTCCAGTTTCCGGGCGGGAGCCCGCTCGGGGCGGGACGGGTCGTGCACACCATCGGCTATCCCACGCGCCGCGGGGTGTTCGGCGGTGGGTTCATCTACGGCATGGGCCCGAAGACGGTCGCCGTCGGGCTGCTGCTGGGCCTCGACTGGCGCTTCGTCGACCTCGACCCGCGTGTCGAGTACGAGGCCTTCCGGTCGCACCCGTTCGTGGCCGCCCTGCTCGAGGGCGGGACGAGCATCGCCACCGGCGCCAGGACCGTGCCCGAGGGCGGCTACTACGCGCTGGGTCCGCTCGACGCGGGCGGGGCACTCCTCGTGGGGGATGCCGCGGGGTTCGTCGACGAGGCCCGCCTGAAGGGCGTGCACACCGCGATCCGCAGCGGGATGTGCGCCGGGGACGCGATCGCCGACGCGCTGTCCTCCGATGCGGGCGTCGCGAGCGCCGGGGCGCGCTACCGCGGCCTGCTGGCCGAGCGGGGGATCCTGGACGAGCTGCGGAGGGCCCGCAACTACCGGCAGGGGTTCCGTTGGGGCCTCGTGCCCGGCGCCGCCCTCTCGCTGATCGGAGGGCGGCTGCCGGTGCACCTGCGCATGCCCCCGGACCGGAGCGCGACGCGCGTGCGCGCGCACCTCGACCGCCGGCTGCCCGCCGGCGCCGACGGTTCCGCCTTCGTCAGCCTGACCGGGACGGCACACCGCGAGGACGAGCCGTCGCACGTGGCGCTCGTGGATCCCGCCCGCTGCGTCGCGTGCGGCACGGCGGGGGACGCGGCCTGCACGCACTTCTGCCCCGGCGAGGTCTACCGCTGGACGGGCACGCAGATCGTCGTGAGCGCATCGAACTGCCTGCACTGCATGACCTGCACGGTGAAATGCCCCGCGGACAACATCCGCTGGGTGCCTCCCGAGGGCGGCGAAGGACCGCGGTACCGCCAGCTCTGATCGGTTGGCGGACGGACCCGGTCAGTCGCCCTGGCCGGTCCCGAACTGGCGGTCGCCGGCGTCCCCGAGGCCGGGGAGGATGTATCCGCGCTCGTTGAGCTGGCGGTCGACCGCGGCGCAGTGGATCTCGACGTCGGGATGGGCCTCCGTGACCGCACGGATCCCCTCGGGCGCCGCGATCAGGTTCAGGAGCTGGATCCGCACGGCACCCCAGCGCTTGAGGACCTCGATCGCCGCCGTCGCGGAACCGCCGGTCGCGAGCATGGGGTCGAGGATCAGGCACAGGTCGACCGTGGCCGAATCGGGGAGCTTGTTGTAGTACTCCACCGGTCGGAGCGTCCGCTCGTCGCGGAAGAGCCCGAGGTGCCAGACCTGGGCGGTCGGCATCAGCTCGAGCATCGCGTCCAGCATGCCCAGTCCCGCGCGGAGGATCGGGACCAGTCCGATCCGGTCGGCCAGCTCGGCCCCGACGGTCTCCTCCATCGGCGTCGTGACCGGCATCTCCCGCAGGCGGGCCTTCGCGAGCGCCTCGTACCCCAGCAGCCAGCTGATCTCGCGCACCAGCTCGCGGAACTTCTTCGGCTCCGTGTGCACGTCGCGGAGCAGGGCGAGCTTGTGGAGGATGGCCGGGTGGTGCGACACGTGGACGGTCGGCGGCAGCCACGTGAGGTCGTCGACGCCGGGCATGCGGGGGGAGGCTGGCACGCGGTCCTCCTTCGGTCTGGGCAGGTGAAGCCGCGGCGATCCTAGCATCGCCCGCGGCCGGGGTGGCCGTCCCGCCGCGGCCCCGGGCGGGCGTGCACGGGACCGCCGGGGGCGCACGCGCAACGCGCTACCATCACGGCATGCCCGACCGTCGAACCAGTCCGCCGGCGCTCACGGCAGACCGCCCGGCGCCCGGACGGTCGCGCGCCCGCGCCGTCCGATCCGGCCATGTCGTCCCGCCCGTCCTGGTCGAGGTGCGCCGGGGCGGCGTCGTCGAGAGCCGCCACCGCGGCCACGTCGTGCAGGTCGGTCCCGACGGGTCGATCGAGCGGGCGATCGGCGATCCGGACGTCCTCGTGTCTCTGCGCTCGGCCGCGAAGCCCCTGGGCTTGGTGGCGTTCGTGGAGGCGGGCGTGGCGGACGCGTTCGAGCTGTCCGCGCCCGAGCTCGCGGTGCTCGCCGCGTCCCACTCGGGCGAGGATCTGCACGTCCGGACCATCCTGGCCATCCTGCGCCGCGCCCAGGTCAGCCAGACGGCGCTCGGCTGCGGGACCGCCAACGCGCCGCTCGACCAGGTCACGGCCCAGCGCCTCGCGCGCGACGGCGAACGCCCCGGCATGATCCGTCACCAGTGCTCGGGCCAGCATGTCTCGTTCCTGCTCTTCGCGAAGCACGCCGGGTGGCCGCTCGACGGCTACTGGGAACCCGACCATCCGACCCAGGTGGCCTTCCGCGACGCGTTGGCGCGCGTGCTCGGGCGGCGTCCCGCCGACCTGGTGACGTCCGTCGACGCGTGCGGCATCCTGACCTACCACGTGCGGCTGGTCGACGTCGCGCGGGCCTACCTGCGGCTCGCCGACCCCGCGGGCACGGCGAACGATGCGGCGAGCCGCGCGCTGGTCCCGTCGCTGACCCGCATCCGCGACGCCATGATGGCGGCGCCGGATCTCGTGGGCGGGACGCACGACCGCTTCGACAGCGCCCTCATGCGGACGCTCCCGGGGCGCGTCTGTGCCAAGGGCGGCGCGGAGGCGCTGCAGGCCGTCGGGCTCGTGCCGGACGCGCCCGGCCACCGCGCGGCCGGGTTCGCCGCCAAGATCGAGGACGGCGACCAGAGCAGTCGCGCCAAGCCGGCGGTGACGACCGAGGCCCTGCGCCAGATGGGCGTGCTGGGCGAACCGGAGCTGCGTGCGCTGGACGCCTGGCACCGTCCGCCGATGCGCGACCCACGGGGCGCGGTCGTGGGCGAGGTCGTCCCCTCGTTCGAACTGGCACCGCTGTCCGAGCTGCGCTGAGCGCGCGTCCCCACCGCCGGACGGGCGGTCGCCCGCGGCGTCGTTGCTGAATTCCGACCCCGCAGGTAAGATTTCCGCCTCGACCGCGGCCGCGAGTGACGGCGCGGCGCGTCGAGGCCCGGGGGAGGCGGTGCGGCGTGATCAACGGGCTCCTCATCGGACTGCGCGAGGGCGTCGAGGCGTCGCTGGTGGTCGGGATCGTCGTCGCGTACCTCGTGCGGAGCGGCAACCGCCGGCACCTGCCCAAGGTGTGGGCCGGGACCGGCGCGGCCGTCGCCGTCTCGGTGCTGCTGGCGCTCGCCCTGTACGTCGTCGTCGGCGACCTGGGGACGCCGTACGAGCAGATCTTCGAGGGGACGACGATGCTGGTGGCCACCGGGATCGTCACCTGGATGCTCTTCTGGATGCGCAGCCAGTCCCGCGGCATGAAGGGGCACATCGAGGCCGAGCTGGCCCGGACCCTGGGCTCGGGTGGCGCCTGGGGCCTCGCCGTCCTCGCGTTCACCTCGGTCATCCGGGAGGGGATCGAGGCGTCGCTCTTCGTCTTCGGGCAGATCGCCGCCGTGCGGTCGTCATCCGGCCTCGCCGGCGCGGACGGGGTGCTCGTCGGGACGCTCGTGGGCCTCGTCATCGCGGTGGCGATCGGGTTCGCCATCTACCGGGGCAGCCGGCGCATCGATCTCCGCGCGTTCTTCGCCTGGACCGGCATCGCGCTCGTGTTCGTCGCGGCGGGCCTCGTCTCGCGTGCCGTCCACGAGTTCGTGGAGATCGGCGCGATCGGCGTCGGGACCGGGACCGCCTTCAACGTCGGCGGGATCCTATCGCAGGACCGGGGTGTCGGCTCGCTGCTGCGCGCGATGTTCGGCTACTCGTCGCAGCCCGAGTACGTGACGCTCGCGGTCTACCTCGTGTACGTCGTCGCGATCCTCGGGCTGTACCTCCTCCCGGCACGACCGGCGCGCCCGCAGCCGTCGCGCGCGTAGCCGTCATCCGTCCGCCGCGGCCCGGGCGGTACCATCGCGACGTGACCGTACGCTGCCGCATCGCCCCGAGCCCGACGGGGCCGCTCCACATCGGGACCGCCCGCACCGCCCTGTACAACTTCCTGTTCGCCCGGCACGAGGGCGGGACGTTCGTCCTCCGCCTCGAGGACACCGACGTCGCGCGCTCCACGGTCGCGTACGAGCGCGACATCCTCGAGGGGCTGCACTGGCTCGGACTGCGCTGGGACGAGGGACCCGAGGTGGCCGGCGAGCCGGCCCGCGGGCCCTACGCGCCGTACCGCCAGATGGAGCGCCTGCCGCTGTACCGGGCCGCCGTCGAGCGACTGCTTGCGGAGGACAGGGCCTACCCCTGCTACTGCACCAGGGAAGAGCTGGAGGCCGACCGGCTGGCCCAGGAGGCCGCGCGAGAGGCGCCCCGCTACGCCGGCCGCTGTGCGCGCCTGACGCCGGAGCAGCGGCGGGCCCTCGAACGGCAGGGGCGCCGGCCCGCGATCCGCTTCCGCATCCCGGCCGGCACCGTCGCCTTCGACGACATCGTCCGCGGCCACGTCGAGATCGACACCGACGCGCTCGGCGGCGACCTGGTCATCGTCCGCTCGGACGGAACGCCGCTGTACCACTTCACGGTCGTGGTCGACGATGCCGAGATGGCGATCACGCACGTCATCCGCGGCGAGGACCACCTGTCGAACACGCCGAAGCACATCCTGCTCTTCCGGGCGCTCGGCGCCGACGTGCCGCAGTTCGCCCACCTGCCCCTGATCCTCAACCCCGACCGCACCAAGATGAGCAAGCGCAAGTCGCAGACCGCGATGGCCGACTACCGGGCGCAGGGCTTCGTGCCCGAGGCGATGGTCAACTTCCTCGCGCTGCTCGGGTGGGCGAGCGGGACCGAGGAGGAGATCTTCACGCTGGACGAGCTGGTCGATCGCTTCGACCTGTCGCGCGTCCACTCGGGCGGCGCGGTGTTCGACCGGGAGCGCCTGGAGTGGCTGAACGGCCAGTGGATCCGCCGG
>JAJYGK010000185.1 GCA_021790715.1 Chloroflexota bacterium | reverse complement strand
TCCGGCAGACAGCGTGGGCCGGCGCCGTCGCGGCCGGGAAGGGTCACACGGCCCGTATCCGCGGCCGTGCGGGCCGGGCGACCCCGACGGGCCCGGGCCGGGCGACCCGGACGGCCCGCAGCGGGCGACCCCGCCGGACCGGGCGGGACGCTGCCGGCGAGCGCCGCCCGCGCGTCACGCGACCGGGTCGTGCGACACTGAATCCATGGACGTCCGGCCGCAGCGCGCGTACGAGGATCCTGCGCCCGAGGACGGGGCGCGCGTCCCGGTCGGCGGCGCCCGACCGCGGGGCAGGGCGCGCGATGCCGAGGGGCACCGCCACACGGCCGGGGAGCATGTGCGCCGGGCCGGGGAGCAGGCGGCTGCGTTGCCCCAGAGCGACAGGCGTCAGCTGGAGGAGCTGCGGTTCCTGCACGAGGTCCTGCGGCTCGCGACGACCGCCCGGACCTGGGACGAGCTGCTCTCGATCGTGGTGGACGGGACCCGCGACGCGCTCGGCGCGGACGTCTCCTCGCTGTACCTGCTCGATCGTGACGGCCTCGGGCTGACGCTCGCCGCCACCAACGGGCTCGACCGCCACCAGATCGGGCGTGCCCGCGTGCCGGTCGGGGAGGGGATCACCGGCCGCGTCGCCGCCTCGCGTGACCCGATGGCGATCGCGGACGTCCGTTCGGACGACCGCTTCCTCTGGGTGCGCGGGATCGACCAGCGCCGGTTCGTGGCCTCGATGCTGTCGGTGCCCCTCTCGTGGAACGACCAGGTCGTGGGCGTCCTCAACGTGCAGACGGAGCAGCACCGCGAGTTCCGTCCGCGCGACGTGGCGCAGCTGCGCGCCATCGCCGACCTGCTCGCCGGGATCGTGGAGAAGGGCCGCCTGCAGCGCGAGGCGGAGGCCCAGGTGGCCTCGCTGAAGGCGCTCGAGCACGCACAGGCCGAGCTGGTCGCGCTCGTCACCCACGAGCTGCGGACGCCGCTCGCGGTCGTGCGCGCCTACCTGGATCTGCTCGCCGATGCCGTCGCGGACGGATCGTCCGCGGTGCCCAGCGTGGCCGAATGGCACCGCCTGGCCGAGGAGCAGGTGCTCCGCCTCGACCGCCTGGTCGATTCGATCCTGGCCTCGGTCCGACCCGGGGAGGAGACGCCCATCGACCTCGTCCCGCTCGATCTCGGCGAGATCGTGGACGAGACGCTCGAGGGCGTCGGCCCGCTGCTGCGCCGCCACGTCGTGGCCCGGGACGGCCCCCGGGGACTGCGGGTGCTGGGCGACGCGCCCCGGCTCCGCCAGGTCCTGGAGCTCCTCCTGGAGAACGCGGTGAAGTACGCCCCTCCGGGCTCGACGATCACGATCGCGACCGGGCTGCACGAGGGCGTCGGCCGGCTGTCCGTGGCCGACGAGGGGCCGGGCGTGCCGGAGGAGTGGCGCGAGCGCATCTTCGAGCCGTATGCGCGGCGGGCGGAGACCGGCGCGGCGCGCGGATCCGGGATCGGTCTCTACGCCGCGCGGCGCCTGGGCGAGGCGATGGGGGCGCGCCTCTGGTGCGAGCCGACGGAGGCGGGCGGCGCGCGGTTCGTCGTGGCGCTCGCCGCGGCGGTCGCGCTGTGAGCTCCGGCGGCGTGGCCGGAGGCCATGGGCGGGCGCTCCGGATCCTCGTCGTCGACGACGACCCCGCGATGGTCGGCGCGATCACCGCGCTCGTCGGCACCGAGGGACACCAGGTGGTCACCGCATACGACGGCTTCACGGCCGTCCGTCGCTGGCGCGAGGAGCGCCCGGACCTGGTGCTCCTCGACCTCGCGATGCCGGGCCCGGACGGGTTCCGCGTCGCGAGCCAGCTGCGGGCCGAGGGCGCCGACCTGCCGATCATCGTCGTCAGCGGCGAGCGGGACGAGGCCGCCAAGGTGCGCGCCCTCGATCTCGGCGCCGACGACTACCTGGTCAAGCCCTTCGGAAAGCAGGAGCTGCTGGCCCGGATCCGCGCCGCGGTCCGCCGGGTGCCGCCGGTCCGCCACGGGGTGCCGGAGAGCGCCGCGGGCCGCTCCCGCGACGTGCTGCGCCGTGGCTTCGGCGGCCTCGAGCTCGATCCGGCGCGCCACGAGGCGCACGTGGGCGCCGTGCCGCTCGCGCTCACGCCCATCGAGTACCGGCTCCTCGAAACGCTGGTGGACGCCGCCGGCGAGCTGGTGGGACACGCGGGCCTGCTCGCCACGGGCTGGCCGGGCGAGCGCGACCCGGACCCGCTCTGGCTGAAGCCGCACCTCGCCCGGCTCCGCCGCAAGCTCGAGGACGCGCGGGGGCCGTCGCTCGTCTCGGTCCGTGCGGTGGGGTGGTGTCTTCGCGACGGCGAGCGGCCGTAACCGATCCGGTACCCAACCGTATCCCGGCCGGCGCCGACGTCCGACGCCCGTGTTCCTAGCCTCTTCCTCGGAGGCATTGCCATGTACAGCTTCACCGACCCCGGTGTTCCCCTCAGCCGCGCGGCGGACGGTCCGGTGACCTGCGCCGCGTGCGGGTGTCGGCTCACGCGCGACGAATCCGGCAAGGACGGCGCGTGGGTCCACTTCCATCCCTTTGCCGGGCACGACGCGCGCGGCTGCCGTGTGGCGTGCGTGGACCTCCCGCACGACCGCTGGGGGGCGCCGATCCGCCCGAGCTGACCCGGCCGAGCTGACCCGGCCGAGCGGTCGGGCAGCGCCCGCGACCGGATTGCGCGACCCACGAGACCGCGTTCCGCGGAGGGACGCGGTCTCGGCATGTCTGCCGGGATCAGAGCCCGGCCGTGTTCCACTGCGCCGGCGTGCTGCTCGGCGCCACCGTGCTGTAGATCGTGTCGAACCCGATCGCCCAGACCGTCGATCCGTCCAGCGCCGAGATCGCGCTCAGCGTGGTCGGCGCACGGTAGACCACCGTCCAGGTCGACCCCTCGAGCGAGAGCACCTGCCCGGACTGCGAGACCGCCCAGACGTGCCCGGGGCCGCTGCCCGCGATCCCGGTGAGCGGCAGGTGCAGGTCGGCCGTCTGCTGCCACGTCGACCCGTCCCACGTGTACACGGCGCCCTCGGGCCCGATCGCCCATGCGCTCGCGGGCCCGGCGGCATACACGGCGGAGAGCGGCTGCGGGACGGTGGCCTGCACGGTCCACGCGGAGCCATCCCAGGCGACGATCACGCCGGACCCGTCGGGAAGCGACCCGACCGCCCATGCGTGCGTCGCGTCGGCGGTCGCGATGCCGGTGAGATCGGCGCCGGCGGCGACGTACTGGCGGACCCACGTCGTGCCGTTCCAGGTGCGGATCCCGATCTGGTCCGTTGCCCAGACATGGTGCGCGTCGAGCGCCGCGAGCGCCGTCACGGCGCCGTCGTGGCTGGTGAGCGACCAGCCGCTGCCGTTCCAGTGGCGGATGCCGTCATCGCTCGAGACCCAGACGTCGCGCGGGCTCACCGCCGCCATCGCCCCGAGGTCCTCGTCCAGCCGCTGCACGTGCCAGCCCGTCCCGTCCCAGGCGTAGATCCTGCCGTCGGAACCGGCGACCCACACGTTCTCCGGCCCGAAGACGTGGATCCCCGTCAGCTGCACGGACGGACTGACCCACGCGACCTGCCAGACCGAAGCGGGCGCCTGTGCCGCGACGGTGAGCTCGTCGCCCACCGCCTCCGGCTGCGGCGCTCTGGTGGCCGGGGCCGCGGATCCGCAGCCGGCGACGAGCAGCGCGACGACCGCGGCGGCACTCACGAGCGCGCTGGAGCGGAGGTGGCCAGCCGCGCTCGAACGGGCGGAACGGGCCCGCCCGCCGGACGGCTGCCGGAAGCGCATCCTCGCGTCCTCCTGTCTCGTGCCCACCCGGGCATACGGCGACTGTGCCCGCACGTGAGGGACGCGGTCAACATCCGGACGGACCGAAGCATACCGCGTCCGGGACCCAGATGGGACATATGTGTAGAGCCAAATGGCCCCCATCTGGCCGACCAACGGACGAGCCGAAGGCCCGCGCAGGGGGCCGATCGGCCCGGTCGACGACGAGGGGTGCGGGCCCTTGGGCCTCCGCGCGCCTGCCGCTCCGGGTAGGGGACGCGGGACCGGCGGCGCGACCAGGGACGGGGCGTGGGCAGGGACCGGGCGCGATCAGGGACCGGCGCGGTCAGAGCGAGTAGCGGATGCGGGCGTAGGCCGGCTTGATGACGCCGCCGATGAGCGCGAGGCGCTCGTCGAAGTGGCAGAAGGCGCTCTTCATCGCGTTCAGCGTCAGCCACTCCAGGTCGTCGAGGTCGAGCCCGAACGTCTGTGCGAGCAGGGCGAACTCGCTCGACAGCGTCACGCCGCTCATCAGCCGGTTGTCCGTGTTCACGGTCACCCGGAAGCGCAGGCGTCGGAGCAGCTCGATGGGGTGTTCCTCGATGCTGGTGGCGGCGCCCGTGTGCACGTTCGACGAGGGGCACATCTCGAGCGGGACGCGCCGGTCGCGCACGTAGGCGGCCAGCCGCCCGAGCACTGGTTCGCCGTCGGGCCCGGTCGAGATGTCGTCGACGATGCGGACGCCGTGGCCGAGCCGCTCGGCGCCGCACCACTGCAGCGCCTCCCAGATCGACGGCAGCCCGAAGCTCTCGCCGGCGTGGATCGTGATGTGGAAGTTCTCGCGCTGGATGTACTGGAAGGCGTCCAGGTGACGCGTCGGCGGGAAGCCGGCCTCGGCGCCCGCGATGTCGAAACCGACCACGCCCTCGTCGCGGTGGCGAACGGCCAGCTCGGCGATCTCGAGCGACCGGGCGGCGGTCCGCATCGCGGTGGCGATGAACCTGACCGTGATCCCGCGTCCCTCGCTCCCGCGCCGGAAGCCCTCGAGGATGGCGTCCACGACCTGGTCGAGCGAGAGGCCCCCGGCCGTCGAGAGCTCCGGGGCGTGTCGCACCTCGGCATACACGATCCCGTCGGCCGCCAGGTCCTCCGCGCATTCGGCCGCGACGCGCACCAGCGCCTCGCGCGTCTGCATCACGGCGACGGTGTGCGCGAAGCCCTCGAGGTAGAGCTCGAGGCTCTTGCGGTCCGCGCCCTGGCGGATCAGGGCCGCGAGCTCCTCCGGGTCGCTCGTCGGCAGCCCCCGGTAGCCCGTCTCGCGTGCGAGCTCGACGAGCGTCGCCGGGCGGACGCCGCCGTCCAGGTGGTCGTGCAGCAGGACCTTGGGCGCGCGCCGCACCATCTCCAGAGTCAGCACCCCCAGAGCCTACATCCCGCGGCGCGCCCGCGACTACGCCTCCGCGCCGCGGTCGACGATCGCGCCCACGATCGCCAGCACGACCATCTCGAGGATCGTCCAGCCGATGAGGGCCACGATCGCCGACACGTCGAGGACCGATCCGCCCGAGGACAGCGCATTCGTGCGCAGGATGCCCACGAACGGCGCCACGAAGAGCCGGCTGGTGTCCAGGATCCAGGCGACGAGCGGGTTCGATCGAACGGCGTCGACCAGCAGCAGCACGATCCGGAGCAGGATCAGGAGCTGGAGCAGGCCGAACACGAGCACGACCAGGCGACGGACGACGCTCGGGCCTGAGCGGGCGGCCGTGCGGCCCGGTCCCGGTCGGTCGTCCACCTCGCGCTCCACGACCCGCGTTCCCGGGTACTGTGCATCGCCGTACGCGACGTTGGACACGCTGGTGTCGTCGTCCGTGGGGCCGGCGCCGTGTTCGTACCGCGCCGTCACGGCTCATGCTCCGTGGTCGTCATGTGGAACCTCCTTGCAGCGGGCAGCCCTGGGTCACACAGCCGGGGGGACGCCGCCCGACGGTCCGGCCGGCATTCGCCGCCTCCGGGACCGCCCGGCGTGCGACGAGACGTGGTGCTGCCCGTGTCCGTCAGCGCTGCGTCGATCCGGGCGCCGGTCCGCGGGGCCGGGCGCGCATCGACTCGGCCGTCGTGTCGATGTTCCGGACCGTCTGCTCGAGCGACTGCCCGTTGGTCCTGCCCGCCCGCTCCAGGTCCTCCCGGGTGATGTTGTCCGGGTTCCCGTGCCGGTCGTCGGGGTGACCGCAGCCGCAGTTCATGCACATGGTGGGCCTCCTTGCCGTCCTGCCCGCGCCTCGCCGCGTCGAGGCACCGCATCGACGGTAGGCAGGCGGACGGGCGGATGGCGCCGCCGCGCGCGGGCGATGTCTTGCGCGACAGTTGCAGCCCGGCCGGAGGCGCGGATCGTGCCGGTCGGGCGGGGCACCCACGGACGGGTCGGGCAGACGTGACCACCGGCCCGCCGATCGGTCCGAAGGACCCTGTCGGACGCGCCGGCCCCGCTGCAGGCTCTGCCGTCGACGCCGCGGCCGGGGCCCCGGACCCTCGCCGGGGCAGCGTGCGTCGCCACGCACGGCGGACGCCGGGGATCCGGGTCGATCGCCGTGCCGGGGGTGGTCGGCATGCCGAACGTCATCGAGACGACCGGCCTCACGCGGGCGTACGGTTCCCGGCGCGGCATCGTCGATGTCGCGTTCTCGGTCGCGGAGGGCGAGGTCTTCGGGTTCCTCGGGCCGAACGGGGCAGGCAAGACCACGACGATCCGTCTGCTCGCCGGCGCGATCCGCCCGACATCGGGGTCCGCCCGCGTCTTTGGCCTCGACACCTGGGCCGACGCGACGCGCGTGCACGCGTCGATGGCGTACCTGCCCAGCGATCCCGGCTACCTCGGCGAGCTGACGTCCGGGGAGCAACTCGACTACCTGGCCGCGCTGCGCGGCCTGCCACGCGGCGCCTGGCGGCGCCCCGCCGAGCGGCTCGAACTCGATCCGTCCGTGCGGATCCGCAAGCTGTCCCGCGGCAATCGCCAGAAGGTCGCGGTCGTGCAGGTGTTCATGGGCCGCGAGCCGCTGCTCGTGATGGACGAGCCGACGTCGGGCCTGGACCCGCTCATGCAGCGCGAGTTCCTCGCGCTGCTGGCCGAGGCGAAGGCCGACGGGCGAACCGTGTTCCTCTCGTCGCACAACCTGCAGGAGGTGGAGCGGGGGTGCGATCGCGTCGCGGTGATCCGCGAGGGACGCGTGGTCGACATCTCGCCGGTCCAGGCGCTGCTGGGCGAGCACTGGCGATCGGTCAACCTCGTGCTCGACGCCCCGCCCCGGCCGGGATTCTTCGACCTGCCGAACGTGCGGGTCCTCTCGGAGGGTGGCCGCGACGTGCACGTGATGGTCCGCGGCGACGTCAACCCGCTGCTGCGGCGCATCGCCGAGCTCGACGTCCGGGACGTCGCGATCACGACGCCGGACATCGAGGACGTCTTCCTGCGCTTCTACGACGCCGCGGGCGCCGAGCCTGCCGAACCGGCCGCCGCGCCGCGGATGCCGACGGAGGTGACTCCATGATCGCCACGGTGGTCGGGCTGGAGCTCCGCCGCAGCCGGAGCCTCGTCGGATGGATGGCGGTCCTCAGCGTCGCCTACGCCGGGATCATGACGCTCATGTACCCGCGCATGGCCGAGAGCAACCAGGCGCTGCAGGCGTACATGAAGGTGTTCCCGAAGGAGATCATCGCGGCCTTCGGGATGGAGAACGGCCTCTCGGACGTGGGCACGTTCTTCAACGTGTACGTCTTCTCGATGCTCTGGCCGATCGTGGCCGCGATCGTCGGGATCCTGCTCGCCACGCGCCCGGTGGCCGCGGACCTCGACCGCGGATTCCTCGAGCTGCCGCTGGCGACGCGCATCTCGCGCCGTCGCTACCTGCTGGCGGGGATCGGCGTGCAGTTCGTGGCGATGCTGGTGCTGGTGGTGGCCACGCTCGCGATCATCGTCCTGATCGGGCCGCTCGTGGGCTACCCGTTCGACGTCGCGCGGTTCGCCGTGGCCGGCCTGCTGCTCCTCTCGTCCGGGTGCGCGATCGCGGCCGTGACCGCGCTGCTGGCGGTCGTCACGCTGAGCCGCGGCGTGGCCGGCGGGGTCGTCGCGGGCGCCCTCGTGGTCATGTACCTGCTCAATGCCGTGGCGAAGATCGATCCCGGCCTCGACTGGCTCTCCTACCTCACGGCATTCCGGTACCTGGACCCGGTCGCCACGCTCGATTCGGGCACGTGGCCGCTGGACGGCCTGGCCGTCTTCGCGCTCGTTGCCGCCGCGTCGTGGCTGGGCGCCCTCTGGGCGTTTGGGCGACGCGACCTGCTGCCATAGGGATCCTCAGAGCGCGGGCAGCTCCTGGCCCGGACCGAGCACGCCGCGGAACAGGTCGCCGCGCGCCGCCAGGCGGCTGCCGATCGTCTCGATCGTCCAGCGGTCGGACCGCAGGTCGGGGTCGTCGAGCTCGTCCCACGAGATCGGCGCCGACACGCTGGCGTTGGGCCGGGCCCGCACGACGTAGGGGCCCACGAGCGTCCTGTTCATGGCGTTCTGCGTGTAGTCCAGCCTGGCGCGGCCGCCGCGCGCCGTCTTCCCCCACTCCCAGCTCACCAGGTCCGGGGCCGCGGCGCCGACGGCACGCGACACCTGCTCCACCCAGGCGCGCGTCTGGTCGAACGTGTAGACCGGGCGGACCGGGATCCAGACCTGGATGCCCCGCCTGCCCGTCGTCTTGGGGTAGCCGGTCACGCCCAGGTGGCGCAGCGCCTCGCCGTAGAGGCGGGCGAGGAGCACCGTCTCCTCCCAGGCCGTGTGCTCGCCGGGGTCCACGTCGATCAGCGCGAAGGTCGGGCGCTCCGGCGTGTCGGCGAGCGATGTCCACGGGTGGAGCTCGATCGCCGCCTGGTTCGCCAGCCAGGCGAGCGTGGCGACGGAATCTGCCACGGCGTACGTGTGCGAGTCGCGCGGCGCGTGCCCCGCAAGGTGGCGGCGGGTGATCCACGCCGGTGCCCAGTCGGGGACCTGCCGCTGCCAGAAGTGCGGCCCGTCGACGCCGTCCGGCCAGCGGGAGAGGTTGAGGGCGCGGCCGGCCAGGTAGGGGAGGAGGACCGGCGCGATCGTCACGTAGTACCGGATCAGGTCGCGCTTGGTGAGGCCCGCGGCCGGGAACAGGACGCGGTCGAGATGCGTCAGCGACACGCGCCGCCCGCCCACCTCCCAGTGTCCGCCCCGCGCCGGCATCGCCTCC